>NZ_JBSFNN010000020.1:0-97000 GCF_053587115.1 Streptomyces sp. NPDC003697 | reverse complement strand
GGTCCGTGACGCGGGTCAGGTGCAGGGAGACGTCCGCGCCCGTCGTCTCGTGCGTGCGCACCAGCGCGCGGATGTCGGGCCGCAGGGGGTCGGCCGCGTACGCCGCGACCGGAGGTTCTACGCCGGCTGCTGTGCCGCCGCGATGCGCTCGTTGCGCAGCGCCTCGTACCAGTGGTCGTCGACCGGCGGCAGGGCGTTGACGTCGAGCGCCAGCTTCAGCAGCAGGTCCGCGATCTGCGGGTTGCGGGCGAGGACCGGCCCGTGCATGTACGTGCCGAAGACGGTCCCGTTGTACGCCCCCTCCGTGCCGTCGCCCGTGCCGTTGCCCTTGCCCAGACGGACGCGGGCGAACGGGCGGGCGGTGGCACCCAGCTGGGTGACGCCCTGGTGGTTCTCGAATCCCGTCAGCGGGGGCAGGCCGAGCTGCGCGTCGATGTCGGCGAGGACGTCGCCCACGCACCGCTCGCCCTCGCCGCGCACCGAGACGACGTCGAGCAGGCCGAGGCCGGGCTCGCGCCGGCCGAGGTCGTTGATGAACTCGTGGCCCAGGATCTGGTAGCCGGCGCAGACGGAGAACACGATCGCGCCGTTCTCCACGGCCCTGGTCAGGTGGCCGTCACGCCGCAGCCGCTCGGCGGCGAGCCGCTGCGGCCGGTCCTCACCGCCGCCGATCAGGTAGATGTCGCCGGAGGTCGGGATCGGCTGGTCGCTGCGCACGTCGAGCCGGGCCACGTCCAGGCCGCGCTGCCGGGCCCGGCGCTCCACCACGAGGGCGTTGCCCTGGTCGCCGTAGGTGCTCAGCAGGTCCGGGTAGATCCACACCAGACGCAGTTGGTTGTCGCTCATGAAGTCGTCGTCCTTCGTGGTCAGTTGCCGACGCGGCGGCGCAGGTCCTGGAACGCGGTGTAGTTCGCGATGACCTCGATCCGGCCCGGCGGCGCCTGCTGCACGGCCTGGTCGAGGTTGTCGCAGACCTGGAAGTGCTGTCCCGCGACCTCCAGCCGCACCGCGAGGTCCAGCTTCCGGTCGCCGATCACGAAGATGGGGTGGCCGGTCAGGCGCGTGTAGTCGACGTCCCACAGCCAGGAGGTGTCGGTGCCGTCGGCGCCGCGCGCGTTCACCGACAGGATGACCGGGGTCGGCGGCGGGTCGATCAGCGAGAACGTCTCCAGCCAGCCGGCGGGGTTCTTCGCCAGCAGCAGGCGCAGGTCGCGGTTCAGGAACTGCACCACGTCGTAGCGCCCGGCGACGGCCTGCACCTGGTACATCCGCTCCAGGGCGACCTGCGGCGGCACACCGAACACTGCGGCGACGGCCGCGGACGACGCGGCGTTGGCCTTGTTGGCGCGGCCGGGAAGCTGCAGGTGGATCGGCCAGGCGGAGCCGTGCGGGTCGAGCACGTGGTCGCCGGAGAGCGCCCAGCTCGGCGTCGGGCGGCGGAAGCCGCACTCCCCGCAGAACCAGTCGTCGCCCGGACGCTGCATCACTCCGCCGCAGGACGGGCAGGACCAGGCGTCGTCCTTCCACATCTGCCCGGCGGCCACCCACACCACGTTGGGGGAGGAGGACGCGGCCCACACCACCAGCGGGTCGTCGCAGTTGGCGACGACGACGGCCTTGGACCCGGACAGGCCCTCACGCCAGTGCTCCGCGAGCATGCGGGTCTCGGCGGCGCGGTCGAGCTGGTCGCGGGAGAGGTTCAGCAGCGCGATGCACTTCGGCGCGGTGTCCCGGGCCACGCCCGCGAGGTACTTCTCGTCGACCTCGATGACGGCGTACCTGGCGTCCGAGCCGCCCGCGAGGGCCGAGGTGATACCCGCCGGCATGTTCGCGCCGAGCGCGTTCGAGACGACCGGCCCCGCGGCCCGCAGGGCCTCGGCGATGAGCCGGGTGGTCGTGGTCTTGCCGTTGGTCGCCGAGACCAGGATCACGTCCAGGTCCTGGGCGAGCCGGCCGAGCAGGTCGGGGTCGAGTTTGAGGGCGACCCGACCGCCGATCACCGAACCGCTGCCGCGCCCCGCGGCGCGCGATGCCGCAGCGACCGCCTTGCCGGCGGTCACGGCCAGCTTGGCCCGCGGCGTGAGCGGGTCCGAGTTGCCTGCCATCAGTTCTCGATCCTCCTTGCGTACGCGCCGCGCCTGAGCCATCCGGCAACGTGGTGTGGGCCTCAGCCTATCGAGATCCAAACGCACCATCGCACCCCGGCACCCGCGCGGCACCCGCGCGCCCATCGCGCGTCCGGTAGGACCGTACCCTTGCCGCCATGCGACACGGCCCGATCCCGGGCGCCCGCGGGCGCGTCCGGCCCCTCACCCTGCTCGGCGACACGGTGCTGCGCGAGCCCTGCCGGGAGGTCACCGATTTTGGCCCTCGACTGGCGGCGCTGGTGGAGGACTTGTTCGCCACGATGTACGCGGCCCGGGGCGTGGGCCTCGCCGCGAACCAGATCGGCGAGCCGCTACGGGTGTTCGTCTTCGACTGCCCCGACGACGAGGACGTGCGGCACCTGGGCCACGTGGTGAACCCGCGGCTGGTGGAGGCGGACGGGGTGGTCGTCCGCGGCCCGGAGGGCTGTCTGTCCCTGCCCGGCCTGGAGGCGGGGACGGAACGCCCCGACCACGCAGTCGTCGAGGGCCGCACGGTGACCGGGGAGCCGGTCACCGTGCACGGCACGGGATTCTTCGCCCGCTGTCTGCAGCACGAGTTCGACCACCTGGAGGGCCGGTTGTACGCCGACCTCCTGACGGGCCGGCGCCGCCGCCGGCTGATGCGCCAGGTGACGCGGGCGCCCTGGCACCGGTGAGCGCGGCGGACGGGGGGTGCCACCGGTCCGCCGCGCGGCGCGAGGGGTCGCGGCCGGCCCGCGCGGTCCGGCCGTCAGAACCCCGGACCGCCCACCCGGTCCCCGGCCGCCGCGAGCCGCCCCCACAGGAGATCGGCCAGGCTCCGCACGAGTTCCGCCCGGGAGCACGGCCGCTCGCCCAGCCACCAGTCCCCGGCGGCGTGCATCATGCCGACGATGCCGTGCCCCCACACCCGGGCCAGCTGCTGCGCGCCGGGGCCGAGGTCGAGGCGCTCCTCGATGACCTGGGCCAGCTCCTCGCCCATCCGGCGCAGCAGCGGAGCGGAGTGCTTGCCCACGTCGAAGCCCTGGTCGCTCTGCGACCCCTCCGCGGGGTGCATCAGGAAGCGGTACACCTGGGGGCGCGCCTCGATCGCCGCCAGGTAGGTGTCGAGCGTGGACTCCACGCGTTCCCGCCGGCCGGCCGGCGCGTCCAGCGCGGCCCGCAGCGAGTCGAGCAGGGCGTCCGTGTGCCGCTTGGCGAGGGCGGCGTACAGTCCGCCCTTGTCGCCGAAGTGCCGGTAGAGAATGGGCTTGGTGATGCCCGCCTCCGCGGCGATGGCGTTCATCGACGCCTGCGGGCCGTCGCGCAGCACCACCCGGTCGGCGGCCTCCAGCAGCTCGCGCCGGCGGCGGTCGGCGGACCGCTGCTGATCGGTCCGCTGCGTGGTGTCCATGAGCTCTCCCCACCCGTGCTGTTTCGGTGACGCCTGCGCAAACTAACACTGACCGGCCCCCGGACCTCGAACGGGCTGCCGGCCTGCCTGGGAGTTGACTTTTCCTACCCGCCGGTAACAGACTCGCGTTACCGCAAGTAACACACGCACGTGCGCCGCTGGAGGGGACATGGCCGAGTTCACCATGGAGCTCAACGACGAACAGAAGGAGGTCCGGGACTGGCTGCACGGTTTCGCCGCCGACGTGATCCGCCCCGCGGCCGCCGAATGGGACGAGCGTGAGGAGACTCCCTGGCCGGTCATCCAGGAGGCGGCCAAGGTCGGCATCTACTCCCTGGACTTCTACGCCCAGCAGTACTTCGACTCCACCGGACTCGGCATCCCCGTGGCGATGGAGGAGCTGTTCTGGGGCGACGCGGGCATCGCCCTGTCCATCGTCGGCACCGGCCTCGCCGCCGTCGGCGTCCTCGCCAACGGCACCGACGAGCAGATCGGCACCTGGATTCCCCAGATGTACGGCGACGCCAACGACGTGAAGGTCGCCGCCTTCTGCTCCTCCGAGCCCGACGCCGGCTCCGACGTCGCCTCCATGCGCACCCGTGCCGTCTACGACGAGGCCAAGGACGAGTGGGTGCTCAACGGCACCAAGACCTGGGCGACCAACGGCGGCATCGCCAACGTCCACGTCGTCGTCGCCGTGGTCGATCCGGAGCTCGGTTCCAAGGGCCACGCCTCCTTCATCGTCCCCCCGGCCACGCCCGGCCTGTCGCAGGGCCAGAAGTTCAAGAAGCACGGTATCCGCGCCTCGCACACCGCCGAGGTGATCCTGGACAACGTGCGCGTCCCCGGCTCCTGCCTGCTCGGCGGCAAGGAGAAGCTGGACGAGCGGCTGGCCCGGGCCCGGGAGAGGGCCAGGAAGGGCGGCGAGCGGGTCAAGAACGCCGCGATGGCCACGTTCGAGGCGTCCCGTCCGGCGGTCGGCGCGATGGCGGTCGGCACCGCCCGGGCCGCGTACGAGGTCGCGCTCGACTACGCCAGGACGCGGGAGCAGTTCGGCCGGCCGATCATCGACAACCAGGGCGTCGCGTTCCAGCTCGCGGACATGCGCACGCAGATCGACGCGGCCCGGCTGCTCGTGTGGCGCGCCTCCTGGATGGCGGTCAACGGCAAGCCGTTCACGGCGGCCGAGGGCTCGATGTCCAAGCTCTTCGCCAGCGAGACCGCCAAGAAGGTCACCGCCCAGGCGATCCAGATCCTGGGCGGCAACGGCTACACCCGGGAGTACCCGGTGGAGCGGATGCACCGCGACGCCGCCATCTACACGATCTTCGAGGGCACCAGTGAGATCCAGCGGCTGGTGATCTCCCGGACGATCTCGGGCATGCCGATCCGGTAGGGGCGCCCGCCCGGCACCCGCCGCAATGGGGGGGCGCCGGGATCGGTGGCCCCCGGGGATCGGGGGCGCCGCAGGCGGACGGCGCGGCGACGAGCGCTGCGCTGCGGGCGCGCACCGTCCACGACGGCGCGTGCCCGCCCGGCCCGGCCGCACGCGCAGCCGGCCCGCGCCGCGTCAGCGTAGGACGGGGCGGCTCACCGATGTCTCAGGGGCGTGAGCTGCTCGATGTCGTACCGCTTGCGCAGTTCCTCGATCGCCGCGTGGTCCGGCGGGCCCCCGCTGCCCAGGATCTCCAGCAGCTCCTCGAAGTACCGCTCGTGATCGGGCGGCGGGGACGCCTGGAAGAACATCCGCGCCGGGGCCTGGGTCGGGTTCGCGAACGCGTGCGGGCAACCGGGCGGGACGACGATGACCGTCCCGGGGCCCGCCCGCACCACCCGGTTTCCCGAACGCGACTCCCACTTCTGCCAGTGGTCGGAGGTCCGGATGCGCGGCTCGAAGGCGAGCACGTCCAGCTCGCCCTCCAGCACGTAGAACAACTCCTCGCTGCGCGTGTGCACATGGGCGCCCACGTCGAACCCGGGCGGGACCTCCACCTCGAAGGTGGAAGCCGTCCGCGAGTGCGAGCCCGTCACCTTGAAGGTCACCCGCTGGGCGGGCGTCTCGACGACGCGGCCGTGGCCCGGTGGTACCAGCAGCCCGTCGGTCGCCGACCTCGGTTCCTCGATCGCCGTCATGGCACCTCACCACGTCACGAGCAGGGCCTCGGGCCCACGGACCGGCGCGCCCGTGCCGAAGGGCGGCGGCGGGGTCCCGGCGGGTGCCTTGCGGGTCATGCCGTCCCTCCGCCGGCGTGGCTCCAGCGGCCGAGGGACATCTCCGCGGTGATACCGGGACCGAAGCCGGCGAGCAGTCCGCGGGCGCCGTCCTCGGCTCCGCCGTCGTCGAACAGCCGGCGCAGCGCGTCCAGCACGACGGCGCTGGCGACGTTGCCGTACTCGGTGAGCGTGGCCCGGCTGAACCGGAACGCGTGCGGGTCGACGTTCAGGAACTTGCTGAGGTCGTCGAGGATGCGCGGCCCGCCCGCATGGATGATGTAGAAGTCCAGGTCGGACGCGTCCCACTGGTGCATGCTCGCGAGTTCCTGGAGGGCAGGGGCGAGCGGTTCCATCGTGGTGGGCACCCGCTTGTCCAGCAGGAAGTGGAAGCCGGTCTCCCGGACGTCGTACGCGATCCAGTCCTCCGTCTTGGGGATCAGGTACGAGCCGTTGCGTTCGAGCCGGACGCCGGTGCCGCCCGTGCCGCGGACCACGGCGGCGGCGATGCCGTCCCCGAACAGGCCGTTGGAGAGCAGGGAGCCGACGCCGAGGTCGGTGGGCTGGTAGCACAGCGAACAGAACTCGCAGGCCACGATGAGCGCGTTCGCATTCGGGTAGGCCGTGCAGAAGTCGTGGGCCCGGTTGATGGCCGCGCCGCCCGCCGCACAGCCCAGCTGGGCTATGGGTATCTGCCGGGTGGTGCTGTCGAAGTCCATCTCGTTGATCAGCCACGCGGTGAGCGAGGGCATCATGAAGCCCGTGCACGAGACGTAGACGATGACATCGATGTCCGTGGTGAGCAGTTCCGCGTCGTCGAGCGCGCGCCGGATCACCTCCGGGACGCGGGCCTTGGCCTCGGCCTCGTAGATCTTGTTGCGGGTCTCGAACCCGGGGTGCTCCAGGGTCTCCTCGATGGGCTGCACGATGTGCCGGGTGCGCACACCGGTGTTCTTGATCAGCCGGAGGGCCAGCGGGAGTTGTGGGTGGTCCGCGTGGCGTGAGCGCGCGAGCTCCAGCGTCTCCTCCATCGTGATGACGTGCTCAGGGACGGACACCGAGGGTCTGCACAAGGTCGCCATGCCTCGCCTGCTTTCGCCTCCGGGAGAGCGCTTGCCCTCCGGTCAGAAGGTGGTCCACCCACGATCACCCGGGAGGGCGACGATCTCTCGCGGGACTACTCCGAACCGGGGACGTCCCGTCGGGGCCGGGCCGTCCCCGGGGCGCTCCACGAACGGAGGACGTGAGGACGGTGGCGGCAGGGGAATCCAAGACCACGACCTGGCCGCGCTTCGCCGCGAAACCGCAGGCCGGCCGCCTGCCGTAGCGGGTCGCGCCGGACGGTGCCAGCCAGGCCCGGCGCCCGGGCCCCGCGTCCGGTCCGGGTGGGTGACAACCGCCGATCGGCTGAGCCCGCCGCATCCGGCGCGACGTACCGCCGACCGGCCGAAGCCGGCCGCGAAGCGACCGGGGAGCCACGAGGTGACGGCGACGGAAGTCGAGGGAGGCCCCGGAGCACGACGGCTCCGGGGCCTCCGGTCGTGGCACACGCCCCGCCGCGCCGCCCTGCCGGCGGTGGGCCGGCGCCGGGGGCGGTGGGGGCTCCGGCACCCACGACGCCCCGGCGGGCCGGGGGCCGCACCGCCGGATGCGTCTGTGCCCTACCCGGTCGTCCCGCTGCTGTGCGCGATGCAGGCCACGTCGATGCGGTCGGCCAGTTTGGCGAGTTCGATGGTGAGGGTCGCGACGGTGTCCTCGTCCAGACCCTCGTGCCCGGCCTCGACCAGACGCACCCACCGTCCGCCCACCGTGCGCAGCAGCTTGCTCACGTCGGCCGCGGCCACCTGCAAGGTACCGCGGTCGTCGACGATCAGAGGCAGAGTCACTTCGCGGTTCACGAAAGGGATCGTAGCCGCGGAATCCTCACGCTCCGTGCCATACCGTGGTGATGTTGCAGAACTCCCGGATTCCGTGCCCGGACAGCTCACGTCCGTAGCCCGACCGCTTCACCCCGCCGAACGGGAACGCCGGGTGCGAGGCAGTCATCCCGTTGATGTAGACGGAGCCCGCCTCCAGGTCCCGCACGAACCGGTCCACCTCGGCCTCGTCCCGCGTCCACACGTTGGAACTCAGCCCGAACGGCGTATCGTTGGCGGTGAGCACCGCCCCGTCCAGGTCGTCCACCCGGTAGAGCGTGGCGACCGGCCCGAAGGTTTCCTCGTGGTGGATCCGCATCCGGGGGGTGATGCCGGCCAGGACGGTCGGCGGGTAGTACCAGCCGGGTCCGTCGGGCCGCTCGCCGCCGCACAGCACCTCGGCCCCGGCCTGCTTGGCGTCCTCGACCAGCTCCTCCAGGTCCGCTCGCCCCTGCTCGCTGGCGAGCGGCCCGACCTCCGTGTCCTCCTGCAGCGGGTCGCCGATCCTCAGCTCCTTCATGCGTGCCACGAAGCGCTCGACGAAGGCGTCGTAGATGTCCGTGTGCACGATGAACCGCTTGGCGGCGATGCACGACTGCCCGTTGTTCTGCACCCGCGCGGTCACCCCCACCTCGGCGGCCCGGTCGAGCTCGGCGGACGGCATCACGACGAACGGGTCGCTGCCGCCCAGCTCCAGCACCGTCTTCTTGACCTCGTCCCCGGCGGTGGAGGCGACGGCCCGGCCCGCCGGCTCGCTGCCGGTGAGGGTGGCCGCCTTCACGCGCTCGTCGCGCAGGATCGCGTCGACCGCGGACGAGCCGATCAGCAGCGTCTGGAAGCACCCCTCGGGGAAGCCCGCCCGGAGGAAGAGGTCTTCCAGGTACAGGGCGGTCTGCGGCACGTTCGAGGCGTGCTTGAGCAGACCCACGTTGCCCGCCATCAGCGCCGGCGCCGCGAACCTGATCACCTGCCACAGCGGGAAGTTCCAGGGCATCACCGCGAGCACCGGGCCGAGCGGGCGGTAGCGCACGAAGGCCCGGGAGGCCCCGGAGTCGTGCACGTCTGTCTCCGCGGGCTGCTCGTCGGCGAGCAGTTCCTCGGCGTGCTCGGCGTACCAGCGCATCGCCTTGACGCACTTCGCCGCCTCCGCGCGGGCCTGCTTGACCGGCTTGCCCATCTCGGTGGTCATGACACGGCCGATCTCCTCCTGGTCCTCCTCCAGCAGGTCCGCCGCCCGGTTCATCAGCCGGGCCCGCTCGGCGAACGACGTCGACCGGTGCGTGCGGAACGTGGTCTCGGCGCGCCGGAGCCGCCGCTCGATCTCCTCCTCGCCCATGGCCTCGTACGTCTTGAGCGTCTCACCGTTGGCCGGGTTCACCGTCGCGATGGCCATGGCTGCCTCCCTGGGAGCGGGCTGTACTTCGACCTTCCCGCGCCGCGGTCGGCACCGCAAACGCGTGGTCGCCTTCTCAGTGCGGGTGCTCGGCCAGCCGGTCCAGAAACGCGCTCTGGGCCTTCACGATCACCTCCCGGGCCCGCTCCAGCCCGAACCACGCCACCCGGTCGAGCTCCGGGAACTCCCGCGTCCGTCCCGACCGCGGCGGCCACTCCATCACGAACGTGCCGGGGACGACCGCCGCCGGGTCGAGGTCGCCCTCGACCGCCCACACCGTGACGGTCTTGCCGCCCGCCTGCCGGACCTCGCCGAGCGGCACCGCCTCGCCGTCGGGCGGCTCCAGCCCCAGCTCTTCCCGGAACTCACGGCGGGCCGCCTCCCAGGCGGGTTCTTCCTCCTCGTACTCGCCCTTCGGCACGGTCCACGCCCCGGCGTCGCGCCGGGCGAAGAAGGGGCCGCCCATGTGGCCGAGCAGGACCTCCGGGCCGTCGCCGGTGCGCCGGAACAGCAGCAGTCCCGCGCTGCGCGGCCCGCTCACGGCCGCACCTGCGGGTGCGCCGCCAGCAGCGTCTCGACCGTGTCGGCCTCCTCCGGCCGCTTGTCCTCGCGGTAGCGCAGGACCCGTGCGAACCGGAGGGTGACACCGGCCGGGTAGCGCGAGGAGCGCTGCAGGCCGTCGTAGGCGATCTCGACGACGAGGTCCGGGCGCACGGTGACCCCCCAGCCGTGCTCGTCCACGGCGAGCTCCCCGAGCCGCTCGGTCTGCCAGGCGAGCATCGCGTCGGTCATCCCCTTGAAGGTCTTGCCGAGCATCGCGAAGCCGCCGTCGGCGGTGCGGGCGCCCAGGTGCAGGTTGGACAGCCTGCCGGTGCGGCGGCCGTGGCCCCACTCGGCGGCGAGGACGACGAGGTCGAGGGTGTGCACGGGCTTGACCTTCAGCCACGAGGCACCGCGCCGGCCGGCACTGTAGGGCGCCTCCAGGGACTTCACGACGACGCCCTCGTGTCCGCGCTCCAGGGTCCGCGCGAGGAACCGCTCGGCCTCGGCGGTCTCCTCCGGCCCGGACACCACCGTCCGCCGCACCCGCAGGGGTTCCGGGACCAGCCGCGCCAGCTCGGCGTGCCGCTCGGCGAACGGCAGGTCGAGCAGGTCGCGGTCGCCGACCGACAGGACGTCGAAGAAGACGGGGGAGACCGGCACCGCCTCGGCGGCCGTCGCGACGTCCACGCGGGAGCCGACCCGGCCGGCGGTCTCCTGGAAGGAACGCGGACGCCCGTCGGGCCCGAGAGCGATGACCTCGCCGTCCAGGACGAACCGCTCGCCCTCCAGCTTCAGGGCGGCCGACGTCACCTCGGGCAGACGGTCGGTGATGTCGTCCAGTGTGCGGGTGTGGACCCGTACCGCGTCGCCGTCCCGGTGGACCTGCACCCGGATGCCGTCCAGCTTCTCCTCCACGGCGCACGCGCCGAGCTTGCCGACCGCCTCGGCCACCGACGAGGCGCTGTGCGCCAGCATCGGCAGGACCGGACGGCCGACGGTCAGCCGGAAGCGGTCCAGGGCCGCGGACCCGTCGGCGAGCAGGGCCCGGGCCACCGTCTGCAGTGACCCGGCCAGCATCACCGCCCGCCGCACGTCCGCGGCGGGGGTGCCGGTGGCCGCGGCCAGCCCCTCGACGGCGAGCGCGTCCAGAGCGCCCTGCCGGACCTCGCCGGTCAGCAGCCCCCGCAGGAACCGCTGCTCGTCCTCGGTGGCCGCGGCCATCAACGCGCCGACGATCCGGGCCCGTTCGGCTTGCGAACCGGTGCCGGAGACCTTGCCCAGCTCCGACAGGCGGGCGTCCACCTCGCGCACGGTCAGGGTGGGCTCGGCGGCGGGGGCGACCTGCCGGCCCAGCACCTTCCACCCCACGCCGATCCGCCCCTGCGGCAGGCGCCCCGCCAGGTACGGGATGACGATCGGCACGTCCTCCGCCTCGGCGACCCGGAACAGCTCCGCGAGCAGAGCGACTTTGCGGGACCGCGCCGAGGTGGCGGCGACCTCCTGGGACACGCGTGCCAGCCGGGTCAGCAACATGCGGTAATCGTGCTACGGAGGCGGTGGGTCCACACCTGGACGTGCCGGACGGATCCGTCCGGGACACCCCGCGCGGATTCCCGCGCCGGCGGGCCGTCTCCCGGCCGGGACGACCTCCCCGACCGGGCAGGGCCACCCGACCGGTGCGGGATTGACAAATCGCTTTGCCGACTCTGCAATGCGGTCATGAGTACCACCGACGACGTGCTGGCGGGCGTGGGCCCGAGACTGCGGCGGATCCGCAAGGAGCGGGAGGTGACCCTGTCCGCCCTGTCCGAGGCGACGGGCATCTCCGTCAGCACCCTCTCCCGCCTGGAGTCCGGCCTGCGCAGGCCCAGTCTCGAACTGCTGCTCCCGATCGCGCAGGCCCACCAGGTGGCGCTCGGCGAACTCGTCGGCGCCCCTCCGGTCGGCGACCCGCGGGTGCGCGCGAAGCCGATCGTGCGCAACGGCCGCACCCACTGGCCGCTGACCCGGCAGCCCGGCGGTCTGCAGGCCTTCAAGGTGCGGGAACCGCGGCGCAGGCTCGACCCCGACCCGCGCTCGCACGAGGGCTACGAGTGGCTGTACGTGCTCTCGGGTCGGCTCCGGCTCGTCCTCGGCGAGCACGACGTCGTGCTGACGGCCGGCGAGGCGGCCGAGTTCGACACGCGCGTGCCGCACTGGTTCGGCTCGACGGGGGAGGGGCCGGCGGAGTTCCTGAGCCTGTTCGGACCACAGGGCGAGCGGATGCACGTACGGGCACGGCCCAGGAACGCCTGAGGGCCCGCGGTGCGCCGCCGGCGCGACGGCCCGGCCCGGTGCCCGGCGACGGCCCGCGTCCGGTGCGCCGGGCACCGGACGCGGGGGCCTGTGGCGGGCGGGCCGGCCCGTGCGCGCGCACGGTGTGTGGTCGTGGCGCGCGGCACGGTGGCTCGTCCTGCGCGCGGCACGGTGGGTCGCACCGGCGCGGGGTGCGTGGCCGGTCGTGTCCGTGACGCAGGTAACGGCGCCTGCCCGCCGTATGACGCGCCCGACGGTTCCCTGATCGGCAAGCGACCGCTTAGTATGCCGTCGACCCCGGTCAGACGACGCAGTCCCGTGGAGGCGGCGCATGCAGGCATGGCGAGTGCACGAGAACGGCGAGCCGAGCGAGGTGATGCGACTCGAGGAGACCGAACCGCCGGCGCCCGGTGAGGGCCGGGTCCTGCTGAAGGTGCGAGCCGCGAACGTCAACTTCCCGGACGCCCTGCTGTGCCGCGGCCAGTACCAGGTCCGGCCCCCGCTGCCCTTTACCCCGGGCGTCGAGATCTGCGGCGAGACCGAGGACGGACGGCGTGTGATCGCCAACCCGGCGCTGCCGTACGGCGGTTTCGCCGAGTACGCCGTAGCCGACGCCGCCGGCCTGCTGCCCGCGCCGGACGCCCTGGACGACGCCGAGGCGGCCGCGCTGCACATCGGCTACCAGACGGGCTGGTTCGGTCTGCACCGCCGGGCCCGCCTGGAGGCCGGCGAGACCCTTCTCGTGCACGCCGCCGCCGGCGGCGTCGGCAGCGCCGCCGTCCAGCTCGGCAAGGCGGCCGGCGCGACGGTCATCGGCGTCGTCGGCGGCGCCGGCAAGGCCGCCGTGGCCCGCGAACTGGGCTGCGACGTGGTCGTCGACCGGCGGACCGAGGACGTGGTCGCCGCGGTGAAGGAGGCCACCGGAGGCCGGGGCGCCGACGTGGTCTACGACCCGGTCGGCGGCACGGCCTACGCGCAGTCCGCCAAGGTGGTCGCCTTCGAGGGCCGCATCGTGGTCGTCGGCTTCGCGAGCGGGACGATCCCCAGCCCCGCGCTCAACCACGCCCTGGTGAAGAACTACGCGATCCTCGGACTGCACTGGGGCCTGTACAACACCAGGAACCCCGAGCTGGTCCGGCACTGCCACGAACAGCTCACCGAACTGGCCGCCCGGGGCGCGATCAGGCCGCTGGTGAGCGAGCGCGTGCCGCTCGACGGTGCCGCGGCCGCCGTCCAGCGCCTCGCCGACGGCGTGACGACCGGCCGGATCGCCGTCCTGCCTTCGCTGGAGAACGGAGCCCCCGCATGACGGACACCCTGGCCGACGCGGCGGAACTGCGCCGCCGCACCCGCGAACTGCTGGCCGCCCACCCGCCCGCGAGCACCGGCCGCCTGGACTTCCTCAGGGCCCGCTTCGACGCCGGGCTGGCCTGGGTGCACTACCCCGAGGGCCTCGGCGGCCTCGGCGCCCCGCGCTCCCTGCAGGCCGTCGTCGACGCCGAGCTGGAGGCCGCGGGCGCCCCCGACAACGACCCGCGGCGCATCGGCATCGGCCTCGGCATGGCCGCGCCGACGATCCTGCGCTACGGCACCGAGGAGCAGAAGCGCCGCTACCTCCGCCCGCTGTGGACGGGGGAGGAGGTCTGGTGCCAGCTGTTCAGCGAGCCGGGCGCGGGCTCCGACCTGGCCGCGCTCGGCACGCGAGCGGTCCGCGACGGCGACGGCTGGGTGGTCAACGGCCAGAAGGTGTGGACGTCCAGCGCCCACCTCGCCCGCTGGGCCATCCTCATCGCCCGCACCGACCCGGCCGTGCCCAAGCACCGGGGCATCACCTACTTCATCTGCGACATGACCGACCCCGGGGTCGAGGTGCGGCCCCTGCGCCAGGTCACCGGCGAGGCCGAGTTCAACGAGGTCTTCCTCACCGACGTGGCCGTCCCGGACGAACGCAGGCTCGGCGAGGTCGGCGACGGCTGGCGGGTCGCGCAGACCACGCTGATGAACGAGCGCGTGTCCATCGGCGGCATGCGCCTGCCCCGCGAGGGCGGCATGATCGGCCCGGTCTCCAGGACCTGGCGCGCACGCCCCGAACTGCGCACGCACGACCTGCACCAGCGACTGCTGGGACTGTGGGTCGAGGCCGAGGTCGCCCGCCTCACCGGCGAGCGGCTGCGTCAGCAGCTCGTGGCCGGGCAGCCCGGACCCGAGGGCTCCGCGATGAAGCTCGCCTTCGCCCGCCTCAACCAGGAGATCAGCGGCCTGGAGGTGGAACTGCGCGGCGAGGAAGGCCTGTTGTACGACGACTGGACCATGCGCCGACCCGAGCTCGTGGACTTCACCGGCCGTGACGCCGGCTACCGCTACCTGAGGTCCAAGGGCAACAGCATCGAGGGCGGGACCACCGAGGTCCTGCTGAACATCGTCGCCGAGCGCGTCCTGGGCCTGCCCCCCGAGCCGCGCACCGACAAGGACGTCGCATGGAAGGACCTGGCCCGATGAGCCCACAGCCCGACCTGCTGTACTCGGAGGAGGAAGAGGCGCTGCGCGCCGCCGTCCGGGACCTGCTCGGCGACCACTGCGACCCGGCGGGCGTCATCGCGCGCACCGAGTCGGACGCCCCCCACGACCTGGCCGCGTGGAAGTCGCTCGCCGACGGCATGGGTCTGGCCGGCCTGCTGGTGCCCGAGGAGCGCGGCGGACAGGGGGCCACGCACCGCGAGGCCGCCGTGGTGCTGGAGGAACTGGGCCGGGCGGTGGCTCCCGTGCCGTACCTGACCAGCGCCGTCGTCGCCACCGAGGCCCTGCTGGCGTGCGAGGGCGACGAGGCCGCCGAACTGCTGTCCCGCATGGCGTCCGGACGCGCCGTCGGCGCCCTGGCCGTCGGGCTGCACACCGCGCCGCATGCCGCCCACGCCACCGTCCGCGTCGAAGACGGCCTGCTGCACGGCGAGTTGACTGCGATCGCCGACGCCGTCGCGGCCGACGTCCTGCTCGTCCCGGCAGACGACGGCGCACTCCATGCCGTGGACACGGTCGCCGTGACGGTGACCCCGCACACCTCCCTCGACCTGACCCGGCCCCTCGCGACCGTCACCCTCACCGGTGCCCAGGGCCGCCGCCTGGGCGAGGCGGGACCCGCCGTACGGCGGGCGCTGCGCGCCGGGGCCGGACTGCTGGCCTCCGAACAGCTCGGGGTCGCGGAGTGGGCGCTGACGGAGACGGTTCGCTACCTGAAGGAGCGCAAGCAGTTCAACCGGCCCGTCGGCGGCTTCCAGGCCCTCAAGCACCGGCTCGCCCAGCTGTGGCTGGAGATCGTGAACCTGCGCGCGGCCGCCCGGAACGCCGCCGACGCGCTCGCGACCGGCGAGGACATCGACGTCGCCGTCGCCGTCGCCCAGGCCTACGCGACGCCCGTCGCCGTCCACGCCGCCGAGGAGGCCCTGCAACTTCACGGCGGCCTCGGTATGACGTGGGAGCACCCGGTCCACCTCTATCTGAAGCGGGCCAAGGCGGACTCGATCGCCTACGGCACGGCGGGCGCCCACCGTGAGGCGCTGGCCGGCCTGGTCGATCTCCAGGCCCCCTGACCCGCAGCGCCAAGGAGCCCGCCCGGGCGCCGGGCGGGCTCGTTCGCGCACGCGCGCGGCACGAGGTGGACGAGCGCCCGCGGCACACAAGTGAACGAGCGGCGGCGATCCGGCCAACTCCCCGGCGTGCGCGGCCTCTCAGGCCGGTGAGGGCTCCATACTCCCTGAGGTCCCGTACGGCACTTCCAGGGAGGCAGAGCATGGCCCTCACCACCCGACGCAGAGCCCTCTCCACGCTCGGCGCCGCGCTCACCGGCGCGGTCGCCCTGCCCGCCACCCGCGCGTCCGCGTCCGACGGCCACCACGGCCCCCGGCCGCTGTGGCACGCCCACGCGCACAACGACTACGAGCACCCGCGCCCCCTCCTCGACGCGCTCGACCACCGCTTCGGCAGCGTCGAGGCCGACATCTACCTGGTGGGCGACCAGCTCCTCGTCGCACACGACCCCGTCGATCTGGACCCGGGCCGCACCCTGGAATCCCTGTACCTGGACCCGCTGGCCGCCCGTGTACAGGCCAACCACGGCACCGTGCACCGCGGCTGGCGCCGGCCACTGCAACTCCTCGTCGACATCAAGACCGAGGGCGCCGCCACCTACCTCGAACTCGACCGGCACCTCAGGCGCTACCCCCGCCTGTTCACGACGTACGCGCACGGACGCGTCCACCCCGGACCGGTCACGGCCGTGGTCTCGGGCGACCGCGCCGCCCGCGCGCCGATGGCGGCGCAGAGCGTGCGCCGTGCCTTCTACGACGGCCGGCTCACCGACCTCGGCGGTCCCGCGCCCGCCTCGTTCCTCCCGCTCGTCAGCGACAACTGGACCCTCAACTTCACCTGGCGGGGCGACGGGCCTTTCCCGGACGCCGAGCGCCGCCGGCTGCGCGCCGTCGTCGCCGAGGCCCACGCGCACGGGCAGCGGGTCCGTTTCTGGGCCACCCCGGACGCTGCCGGGCCCGCCCGCGACGCCCTGTGGACGGAACTGCTCGCCGCCGGTGTCGACCACCTCAACACCGACGACCTCGCCGGGCTGGAACGGTTCCTGGACGCCCGCGCGCGCAGGTAGACCACACGTTCGGCGGACACGTCAGCTGCCCCGATTGACCCTCCGCTACGCCACACTTGCGGGCGAACGCCGCGAAGCGGGCGTGGCGGAGGAGGGTGACGATGGCCATTTCCATCTCTGTGGTGCTGCTGCTCCTGATCCTTGCGGTGGTCTTCGTCCGCAACGGCGCCCTGAAGTTCTCGCACGCCCTGGTCTGCGTCCTCCTCGGCTTCTTCCTGGCCGGCTCCAGCATGGCGCCGACCATCCACGAGGGGCTCTCGGCCACCGCGGAACTCGTCAGCAGCCTGCGCCCCTGACGCCCGTGAGGTGGCGAGGCGAGCCGGACGACGGTGGGCTCGCGGCGGTTGTTGCGGCGGGCTCGGCGCCGTCCGCCATGTGCACCGGCCGGTCGCCTCACGCGTGGTGATCAGGTGCCGACGACGCGGGAACGGAGGAGAAAACGCACCCCCTCGGGCGCCTCCAGCGAGAAGCCGCTGCCCCGGCCGGGCACCACGTCGACGATCAGCCGGGTGTGGCTCCACACCGCGTACTGGCTGCGCGACATCCAGAACCCCACCGGCCGCCGCACGCCCTCGACCTCCAGCTCCGCGAGCAGCACGTCCGCGTCACCGGTGCGGAACTCGCCCTCCGGATAGCACATGGGGGCGCTGCCGTCGCAGCAGCCGCCCGACTGGTGGAACATCAGCGGCCCGTGCGCCTCGCTCAGCCGCCGCACCAGGCCGGCGGCCGCGGGGGTGAGCTCGACACGCGGGAACTCCTCGTACATCGTCGCCGTCCTTCGCCGCACCGGAAGCCGTCGGGGCGAGCCAATCAGCCCCGGGGTTGCGAAGACGTTGCAAGCGGCCTCGTGCACAAGGGCCCAACCTCGCCGAACGCGACCACCTGACCCGCCAGGAACGCCCTCCACTCCTCCCGGTCGACCGGCAGCACCGGCCCACTGCCGCCGCCCTTGAGTCCCGCACGTACACGACGCCCCGGCCGGAGCCGACCTCCACACAGTCCCCGCCGTCGGACTGCGGTACCTCCAGGACCCCGCGCGCCTCCAGCCCGCCGGTCCGCAGCCGACGTGAAGGCCCCCTTCGCCGGCCTGCGGCCCCGCTCGACCGAGGCGACCTGCTCCTGCGAGGAGCCGACGGCCTCCCCGAGCTGCTACTGGCTCAGCCCGGCGCGCTCGCGCAGATGCTGGAGCAGCCGCCCGTACGCCTACCACGCGCGCGGCGGATCGGTGCCGTCCTCCTTGGTCCTCACCATGCGGCTGATCCGCACCCCCCGCACCGCCTTCACGTCCTCACACCCTTCCCGTCCCCGAGTGCTCCCAACGCCCGCCCCGCGGCGGCGTTCGACACCCTGAACGCCACCGGACACTGCCCAACGCCGTCCGAGAGGCGTGGACATGGACCCGAACCCGTACAACGCCCATACGCGGCCCCTTACCTGTTGCAATGTGCAACGTGCGACGGGTGGACAGGACCGTCGGTGACCTTCGCTGGTCGGTCACCCCCACGCCACGGACAGGACCGATTCGGTCAACTCTCCCAGCCGGATGGCCGTTTCGCGCCGAAGGAGGGGGCCTCGGCTCCTAGGATGATCGCCTGCGAACATCCCGGAGGGCCGAGTGGCAACCACAAGCTCAGGCGCGAACCGGCTGACCCTCGCGCTGGTCGCGGGTTACGCCGGGTCGGGCAAGTCGGAGGCCGGCAAGTTACTGGCGGCTGCGACGGGGTGGGCGATGCTCGACAAGGACACGCTCAGCCGCCCCATGACGGAACGGCTTCTGCACGTCATGGGAGGCGACCCGGACGACCGGCACAGCCCGGCCTACCTGGAGCACGTCAGGCCGCTGGAGTACGAGTGCCTGATGAAGGCGGCCTGGGAGAACCTTGAGTGCGGCATCTCCGTGGTCCTGGTGGCGCCCTTCCTCTCCGAGGCCGCCGACGGCCGGTGGACCAACCGAGTGACGAGACGATGCCGCCGGCTGGGCGCCCGGTTCGAGGCCCTGTGGGTGGACAGCGACACAGAGTCCATGCGCGAACGCCTGATCTCCCGCAACGCCTCCCGCGACACCTGGAAGCTCGCCCACTGGCCCACCTACGTGAACGGTATCGACCTGGGCCTGCGGCCGGCCGTCCCGCATCACCTGATCGACAACCGCATCACCGCGTCACGTCCACTGGCCGAGCAGCTGGAAGCCGTCGCGCAGGGCCTGCTGGAGACGTCATGACCGCCATTGTCCTCTATGGTCCCCCCACCGCCGGTAAGGACACCGTCACCGCCGCGTTGTCCGCCACCGACCCGCGGTTCCGGCTGCTCACCAAGCTCAAGCAGGGCACGGGCCGGTCGACCGGATATCGGCTCGTCACGGAAGAGGAACTGAACGACCTGCGCGAACGGGGCCGTGTCGTGGTGGAAACCCGCCGGTACGGCAACGTCTACGCCGTCGACCGGAACTGTCTCGAACAGCCCCAGGAGCAGGGGCTGGTGCCGGTGGTGCACATGGGGAACGTAGCCGACCTGCGCGGCCTGCTCAGCGGTGGGAAGACGCAATGGCTGCGTGTGTTGCTCTGGGTACCGAAAGACGTGTGTGCGATCCGGTCACGGCAACGGGGCGACGCGGACACCGCCAAGCGGCTTCAGGCCTGGAACGAGACTGCGCAGGACATCCTCGTCTCCGACCTGCGCGACCTTTTCGACGTGGTGGTGCGCACCGACAGGACGGCACCCGGCGAGGCGGCCAAGCAGATCGCCGCCGCACTGGACAGCCCGGCTCCCGCGCGTCTCCCCGGAGAGCTGCGGGCAGCCCTGGACCTCACCACCTGACGGCCACACGCTCCAGCAGAGGACGGCCTGCCTCCCGCAGGCCACGACAGCCACCGTCAGCGACGACGATCCGTCACCGTGAGCAGCAGGGGGATGCCTGTGGGAGCTGTCCGCACACTCGAGGACCTGGCGAGGATCGGCCGGCAGCGCACCGTCGCCGACCGCAGTGTCCACTTACGTCAGGAGGAGGTGGAGGCGGACCTCCTTCTGGACGCCGTCTCCGCCGACCGGGTCACTCTCGAGCGCGTCGGGGTCGACGGGACACTGACCATCCGCTCCTGCCACATCGATGAACTCGTCATCGACCACGTCGAGGCGGACGCCGTCTTCGTGGCGAACTCGAGAATCGGACGCCTGACCGTCCGCAACGCCCCGGTGGGTTGCGAGGTGATCGTCACCGACACGTCCCTCGTCTCCCTCGCTCTTCACTCCTGCGGCACCACCCGGCTCGAGCGTCTGCGCGTCGAGGAGCTGATCCAGCTCAACGCACTGCGCGGAGACGTGCGCATCACCCAGACCCGGGTGTCGGCCCTGGCAGTGAGGAGCCAGGTCACCGCGGGACGTCTCGGCCGCCCGCGCGTGGACGCCCGCGCGCTGCGCGCTCGCGAGGACGTCACCTTCGACGACCTCTGGCTGTCCGCACTCGATCTGCGTGATGTGGAGGCGCAGGAGCTGAACCTGCAGCGGGTGCGTCTGGACCGGCCCCTGCACGCCGCGGAACTGCGGTGCAGCGAAACCGTACGCGTCAACGGACTGGTGGTTCCCGCGGAGGAATGCAGCATCATCACCGACAGCACGGTACGAGGCCCCGTGGAGGTGCAGGACCTCGAACTCTGCGCGAGCGACCGCGGTCATCCGGATGCGAGGGCCTGCCTGTCCCTGGACAACAGCACAGTGATGCGCCTGACGGCCACCTCGCGGGACCCCGCGGTGATCAGCCTCCGAGGATCCTCGGTCACCGGCACCCTGGGACTGCCCGGCGGTGGTTCGCGGTACCGCCTCGACGCGACCTCCAGCGTCGGTGACATGGAGCTCGCCGGCCAGATGTTCCGCGACGGACGCCAGATCGTGTCCTTCCTGGAGCGCTCCTTCACCGAGGTGACCGGCGTGGCCCTGGAGTCGGTCCGTTCGGCCCTGGCCAGACGGAACAGGAACCGCGAGGTGGACCAGCTCTACTACCTCACCCGGCAACGGGAGGCGGCCCTGATGCCACTGCTCCCTCGCGGTGTTTCCCAGGCCATTCTCGGAGGTGTCCTCGGCTGGGGCGTACGAGCCCGCAACCCCGCACGTGTCCTCCTGGCGGGAGTGCTCCTCACAGCCGTCGGACTCCACCTGGCGGGTCCCCTGCGCGGCACCGGGCAGGGCGTGACGGACCTGACCTCCGCAGCGAAATCCCTGGTTCTGGCCCTCGCGCTGTGGCTGAACGTCGGCACCGGCCTGCCGTCGGAGCTCAAGAGCGCGCAATGGACAGCCCTGGCGGTGACGTTCACCTCGGCCGGCCTGCTGTTCACCACGCTCATCGTCGGCATCGTCATCCGCAAACTGGTCCGTTGAGTGTCCCAAGGGACTGGATGACAGGGTGGGGCCATGGACGAGAGCACAGCACCGGCCGTCACGTACGGACTGCGCGGACGTACGTTCCTGGTCACCGGCGGCAGCCGCGGCCTCGGATTCGCCGTCGCACGCATTCTCGCCGCAGAGGGAGCGTCCGTCGCCATCTGCGGCCGGGACGCCGGCCAGCTGGCGCGAGCCGCGGCCGAACTGCGGCAGGAGTATGAAGCGACCGTGCTGACCGGCGCCGTGGACGTGCTGGCACCGGACGAGCTGGAGGACTTCACCGACGAGGCCGGGCGTACGTTCGCCGGGCTCGACGGTCTGGTGGCCAACGTGGGCGGCAAGCGCGGCGGTGGACTTCTCGACTCCACACGCGAGGACTGGCAGACCACCTGGGAGCTGAACGGTGGCCATGCAGTGCGAGCCGTGCGAGCGGGACTGCCCCACCTCCGCACGGGCAGCTCCGTCGTGCTGGTCTCCTCCATCTCCGGCTGGAAGCCCCGTTTCCCCGCCCAGTACGGTGCCGCCAAGTCCGCCGAGATCTATCTGGCCGGAGCGCTGTGCCAGGAACTGGCCCCGCACCGCGTCCGGGTCAACACCGTCAGCCCGGGCTCCATTCTTCTGCCGGGCAAGAGCTGGGACCGTCTGCGCCTACGGGACCCGGAGACCTACAGCGTCTACGCGCAGCGCAACCCGAGCGGGAGGTTGCTGAACGCCGAGGAGGTCGCCCGCGTGATCGCCTTCCTCCTCTCCCCGGCCTCGGGCGCCGTGAACGGCGCCCATGTCCCGGTGGACGGTGGCCAACCCCAGGCAGGCCTCGGCCCCGCTCAGGGACCGGGTACCACTTGAAGAGAAAGGTCCACCGCCTCGCCGGACGGCGAGGCGGTGGACGCGCTGCGGGGCCGCCCTTCCTGAGGAGGGCGGGCCCGTTGCGGTGCCGGGCGCGGTCGGTCGGCGCCGACGGGAGGGGACCTCGTGCCGGATCGCCGATCGCGGCTACGAGCGGGTGGTGCCGAAGTCCTGGGTCCAGTAGTCGCCAGGCTGTGCGACGCCGACGCCGATCTCCTTGAACGCGCAGTTGAGGATGTTGGCCTTGTGGCCGGGGCTGGACATCCAGCCCGCCATCACCTTCTCGGGAGTGGCGTAGCCGTAGGCGACGTTCTCGCCGTAGGTGCTCCAGGCGTAGCCGGCGCGTGTGATGCGGTCGCCCGGGGAGGATCCGTCGGACCCGGTGTGCGACATGTTCCGGTGTGCCGCCATGTCCTCGCTGTGCGCCTGGGCGGCCTTGGTGAGCGTCGCGTTGACGGTCAGGGGCGCGCAACCGACCTTGCTGCGTTCGGCGTTGACGAGCTCCACGACGCGCGCGGTGTTCCCGGACGCCGTGGCCGTGGCCGTCGGCGTGCTCACCGGCGTGGCGGTGGCCGTCGGCGTGCTCGTCGGCGCGGTGCCGGACTTCGGGGCGCTCGGCGACGCGGGGGCCGCGGGGGCGGTGGCCTTGGGGGTGCCGGCCGGGGCCGTCCTGCTGTCCTGAGGAGCCCCCGTCCTGTGGGCCCGGGCGGACGCGGGGGTCCGGTGCTTCGGCGCGGCGGCCTTCGCCGTCTTCGCGGAGGCGCTGGGGGTCGGCGACGCCGTCGGCGTGGCGTCCTCGTCGGTGGTCCGGTTCCGGTTCCAGTCGGAGTCGTTCCACCAGCCCTTTGCCGCGACCGGCTCGGCGCGCTGGGACCGTGCGCTCCCACCGTCCGCCCGAGTGCTGTCGCTGTGCCCCCAATCGGTACAGGCCATGGCGACGGACGGTACCGCCACGGCGCCCACGGCCGCGGCGGCGATGATTATCCGCCGGTAGTACTTGTCTTTGCGATGCTTGCCCATGCGTGACCTCACTCGGTAGTCGCCGAGCGCCCTTCGTGCGGCTGGCTCTGGCGCAGACACGGCCCTGAGCTGCGGAGACGTGCTGCGAATGGTCATTCTTAGAAGGGCTGCGCCGGGAGCGCAAAAGACCTTGCCACTACTTTGCTTAGTAGGTCTGAAGGGTCCTTGCCAGGACGGTGCGGGGAGTGCAGACCTGACGGCCGCGCATCGCCCGGCGGACTGCCGTTCCGTCAGATGTCCCTCGGGGGGCGAGAACGGGGGAGCACGCCGATCCGGCCCCGCCCGCGAGGCGAGACCGCGCGGGCGGCGGCCGCAAGCCGGACAAATCCTGAATGTCGCCGGCGCGGGACCTACTATCCGACCCGGTTAGTGGAAGCTGACGCGTGAGGCATGTCACGGACCCGCCCCGCCGTCCGCGGGTCGGGTCCGCTCGGGCGGCCGCCGGGACCGCCTGCGCGCGCGGAACCGGCGGAGGGACGACCGGATCGTCTGCGTGACCGCCCGGGGGGCTCGATTCGGCCCGCGCCGGGACCGGTGCCCCGCGCCGGCGTCCGTCGGGCGCCGGGCGCTCTCCCGGCGCCCGACGAAGAGGCCGGCTGCACCGGGCCGCAGGAGACCGCCCGTGCGCTGCCGGCCGGCGGCTGCCCGCTCCCTTCCACCCGCGCCGTGACGCGGGCCGCCAGCCGAGCGAGGGCCAGGATGGGAGATTGTCGGACTGCCGTATTGTCTGGGAGGCATATTCATCCGATGACATGATGAGGAAGACGTGGCGACTGAGAGCAAAACGCACCTTCTGGTCGAGACCTTGACCGCGCAGCGCGACGTGTTCCTCGCTCAGTGGATCCGGACGGTCGGCGAAGACCTCCAGGGCCGGCTCAGCATGGCCGAGCTGGGCCGCGAACTGGGCGAGCTCTACGAAGCCATCCTGCAGGCCGTCTCCACCGGCGGCCTGGACGGCCGGGGCGAGCACTTCGGCGAGGCGCGCAGCCTGCTGATCGAACTCTCCCGCGCCCGTGCCCGGCAGGGCTTCACCCCCACCGAGACGGCCAGGAGCGTCTTCGCCCTCAAGGAGGTGCTGGAGCCGTTCCTCACCAGCGACGAGCAGAGCGCCCTGGCGTACGTGCAGTTCTCCCGGCTGCTGGACGACCTCGGCCTGCTGACGACCGAAGCGTACGTCCGCACCCGTGAGGAGATCATCTCCTCGCAGGCCGAGCAGCTCCTCGAACTCTCCACGCCCGTGGTCAAGCTGTGGGACGGTGTCGTCGGTGTGCCGCTGGTGGGCACGCTCGACTCGGCCCGCACCCAGGTCGTCATGGAGAAGATGCTGCAGACGCTCGTCGACACCAACTCCACGCACGCCATCATCGACATCACCGGCGTCCCGACCGTGGACACCCAGGTCGCCCAGCATCTGCTGAAGACCGTCGTCGCCGCCCGCATGATGGGCGCGCAGTGCACCATCTCGGGCATCCGCCCGCAGATCGCCCAGACCATCGTGGCGCTCGGCATCGAGTTCGGTGACATCCCCACCAACGCCTCGCTCTCGGACGCGCTGCGCCAGGCGCTGAAGGAAGTCGCCCAGGACGCCGAGGACGACACGCGGGGTCTGCTGTGACCGACCGCGTCCCCGTTCTCAAGATCGGCCAGACCCTCCTGGTCTCCATCCAGACGGACCTGGAGGACCAGATGGTGATGGACCTCCAGGAAGACCTGTCGAACCGCATCGTGGAGACCGGCGCCAAGGGTGTCGTCATCGACATCTCGGCCCTGGAGATCGTCGACTCCTTCGTCGGGCGCATGCTGGCCACCAACGCCTCCATCTCGCGCATCCTCGGCGCGGAGACGATCGTGGTCGGCATGCGGCCCGCCGTGGCCATGACGCTCGTCGAGCTGGGGCTGTCCCTGAAGGGCGTCCGCACCGCCCTCAACCTGGAGCGCGGACTGAAGCTGCTACGGCGTCTCAGCGCAGGCCGCGCATGAAGGACTACGGCGCGGGCGCCTCGGCCGAGTCCGTCCCCATCGTCAAGAGCGGCGATGTCGTCACCGCCCGCCAGGTGGTGCGCACCCTCGCCCAGCGCAGCGGCCTGTCCCTGGTCCATCAGACGAAACTCGTCACGGCGGCCAGCGAACTCGGCCGCAACATGCTGATCTACGGCGGAGGGGGTGTCGTCCGCGCGGCGACCGTGGTGGACGAGGGCCGTCCCGGCGTCTTCGTGGAATTCAAGGACGAGGGTCCCGGGATCGAGGACATCGAGCTGGCGCTGACGGACGGCTGGACGTCGGGCAACGGCATGGGACTCGGGCTCAGCGGCGCCAAGCGGCTCGTCGACGAGTTCGACATCGACTCCGGCGCCGACGGCCGGGGAACCACCGTGCGCATAGTGAAGTGGGGCCGGTGAACGGCACTCTCGTCGCCGAAGCCGGGGACGTGTGCTGGCTGCGTTCCGACGTCGCCCTGGCGGCGTCGGCGCGCCGCCACGCGGGTCAGCTGGCCCGCGACATCTGCCTCCCCGAGGAGCGGGCCGCGCGCCTCGAACTGTGCGTGACGGAGATGGCGACCAACCTCCTCAAGCACGCCCACGACGGCTCCCTGGTCCTGCGCGTGGTGCGCGCGGGCGGCCGCGCCGCCGTGGAGTGCCTGTCCCTGGACGACGGTCCCGGCATCGACGACGTCCAGCGGGCACTGCGCGACGGGACGTCCGCCTACGGCAGTCTGGGCATCGGTATGGGCGCCATCGCCCGGCTCGCCGACGTCTTCGGCGTCCACTCCCTGCGCGGACGCGGCACGGTGGTCCACGCGCGTTTCTGGGCGGACGAGCCGGCACCGGCCTCCGGCCCGGTGGACACGGCCGGGCTGACCCGCCCGATCAGTGGCGAGCAGGTGTGCGGCGACACCTGGGCCGTGCGCAGGCTGAGCGGGCCCGGCTCCGACGCCCTGCAGCTGCTGATGTGCGACGGGCTCGGGCACGGGCCGCTGGCGGCCCGGGTCGCCGACCGGGCCAGGGAGGCCTTCCGCGACAGCCGTCACATGAGCCCGGCGGCCGTGCTGCAGGACGTGCACGAGGGCCTCCGCGGCTCCCGCGGCGCGGCCGTGGCCATCGCACTGGTCGACGTCGCCGACCAGCGGGTGCATCTGAGCGGAGCCGGCAACATCACGGCGCTGGTCGCCGCGGGCGACACCCGCACCGGGCTGCTCTCCATGCCGGGCATCGTCGGGGGGCAGCTGCCCCGCCCCCGCACCTTCGAGGCGGCTTTCCCGCCCGGTGCCGCCCTCGTCATGCACTCCGACGGTCTCAGCGACCGCTGGAAGCCGGCGGACTTCGCCGGCCTGTTCTCGCAGGACCCCTCCCTGGTCGCCGCGCAGATCCTCAACCAGGCCGCGGTCCGCAGGGACGACGCCGGGATCGTCGTGGCCGTGCACAGGCAGCCATGACCACCGGAGCGTCCGTACACGAACTGATCACGATCGTCCTCCGGGAGGGAGGCGACGTGGTCACCCTGCGCCGGTGCACGCAGTCGGCGTGCCGGGCGCTGGGCCTGACGGGCAGCTCCCTGGTCCGCCTGACCACCGTGGTGAGCGAGGTCGGCGAACACCTTCTGGGGGCCGCGGGGCTCACCGCGCAGCTCTGCCTGGAGGAGAGCGACGGCGTCGTGGTGGCCGTGCGCTTCGGCTGGCGGGAGGCGCGCCGGCCGCCGTCGGCCCTGCTCAGCGCCGCCAAGCGACTCCTCGACGAGAGCCGTCTGCTGTCCGCGGAAGGCGGCGGCCGGCACGATCTCCTCCTCGCCCAGCGCACACCCGCGCCGACCACGTCCGTCGGTGAGCTGGTGACCGACGTCCGCGGGAAACTGGCCGGCGCGGACACCGCCGCCGACCTGATCGAGGCCCTGCGCACCCAGAACCGCCAGCTCCTCGCCGCACTGGAGGAGTCGCAGTACCAGCAGGAGGAACTCCAGCGGCTGAACGCCGAACTGGAGGAGACCAACGCCGGCGTCGTGGCGCTGTACTCCGAACTGGCGAGCGAGCTGGAGGAGACCAACAGCGGGGTCGTCGCCCTCTACGCCGAACTGGAGGACAAGACCCGCCAGCTCGAACTGGCCCACGAGTACAAGACCCGGTTCTGGGCCAGCGTCAGTCACGAACTGCGCTCGCCGGTGAACTCCGTCATCGCCCTGACGCGGCTGCTGCTGGACTGCGGGGCGGATCCGCTGTCCGACGAACAGCGCCAGCAGGTGGCACTCGTCCAGGCGTCGGGCAGCACCCTGCTGGCCCTCGTCGACGAACTGCTCGACGTCGCCAAGGCGGAGTCCGGGCGGCTGGAGCCGCATCCCGTGGAGGTCGATCTCCGGTCGGTCCTGCACCAGTTGCGCGGGACGCTGCGGGGCACCGCGCAGCCCGGGGTGGCCCTGCACATCCCGGGCGACGTCCAGTGGGGCCCTCTGGTCACCGACGAGGTCATGCTGACCAGGATCCTGCGCAACGTACTGTCGAACGCGCTGAAGTTCACGGTCGAGGGTTCGGTGACCCTGGATGTCAGCGAGCGGGAGGACGAGGACGGCTCCCGCTTCGTCTTCTGCGTCCAGGACACCGGCGTCGGCATACCGGCCGCCGACATCGAGCACGTCTTCGAGGAGTTCTACCAGGTCAGGGGACCGCACCAGCGTGGCCGGTCCGGCACCGGTCTGGGGCTCCCCTACGCCCGCAGACTGACGGAGCTGCTGAACGGTGGACTGACGCTGGACAGCGAGGTCGGCACCGGCACCCGCGTCACTGTCGCGATCCCCGCCCGCCTCGTCCGCCCGGCGCCTCAGGGGGCGGACGCCGCGCCGGCACAGGGCGGGGCGGCGGACGCCGGGCAGCCGATGACGGTGCGCCCCGGCGGCACGGCGACGGAGCGAAGGGTCCGGAGCCGGCCTGCCGCCGGCCCTCGGGTGAGTTCCGTGCTGGTCGTCGACGACGACGAGGCGTTCCTGGCGGGACTCCGCCCCCTGCTGGACGGCCTCGCCGAATCGGTCACCGTGCTCACCGACAGCAGCCGGGCCGCCGCCACCGTCGAGTCGCTGCGGCCGGACGCCGTCTTCCTGGACCTCACCATGCCCGGCACGGACGGGTACGAGGTCCGGCAAGCCCTCGCCGCCGATCCCGTGACAGCGCGTGTGCCCGTGATCGTCCTGACGGCCCTGGAAGGTGCCGACGTGGACCGCTCACGCCTGGGCCGGGTCCACGCCGTGCTGAACAAGTCCCGCCTCACCGCCGCGGACCTCGCAGCTGCCCTGGGGCGGTTGCAGGACGCGCCGTCCGCGCAACAGGCGCCCACCAGCGTCCCCCTGACGCAGTCCAGGGCCCCCGAGGAACGACGATGACTCACCAACCCGACACGGACCACAGCCCAGCCCACATCCTCGTGGTGGACGACGCCCCCACCAACAGGTACGTCCTGGCCACCACCCTGCGCCGCGCCGGACACGAGGTCATCGAGGCCGAGGACGGCACGCGCGCGCTCGAACTGCTGGGCCGCCCCGGCCCGTTGCCGGAGGTCGCCATCGTCGACGTACGGCTGCCCGACATGACCGGATTCGAGGTGTGCGAGCACATCAAGAACAACCCGGTCACCGCGACCGTCCCCGTCATCAACATCTCCGCCTCCGCGATCACCGTCAACGACCGGGCGCAAGGGCTCTACCGGGGAGCCGACGCCTACCTCGTCGACCCCGTCGCTCCCGACGAACTGCTCGCCACCGTCACCGCCGCCCTGCGCTACGCCCGCGCCCGCCGGCACGCCGAGCTCCTCGCGGACCGGCTGCACGTGCTCAACCGCGTCACCCTCGCCCTGTACAGCGTCTCCGACGCGCACGAGCTGGTCAGGGTGACGGCCGAGGGGGCGGCGGCCATCTTCCACCGCAGCGCGGCGGCGCTGCTCACCACGCCCCAGGGCAGCCCCCTGGTGGCCCACACCTGGCAGGACCAGGACGGCCCCGCACGCCCCGGCGAGCCGCAGGTGCACTGCACGTCGGCCTGGCCCCAGCGGCGCGACCACTCCGGCACCCGGAGCGCGGCGGAGTACGGATCCGACCTCCCGTGCCTTCCGGCCGACCTCAAGGACCCGGCGCGCCGGCGCACCGTCATCGGCCGTGCCAAGGCCGAACGCCCGCCGGTCGTCATCATGACGTCCGCGGACGCCGTCACGACGCCGGACGACGAGCAACTGCTGGTCCAGCTCACCCAGGCGAGCGCGCTGGCGCTGGAGGCGCTGCGCAGCTACAGCGAGGAACACGCCCTGGCCCTCACCCTGCAGCGCAGCTTCCTGCCCGAGAGCCTGCCGGAGACCGCCCGAGCGGACCTGGCCGTTCGCTACCTGCCCGCCAGCGCCCGGACGGAGATAGGCGGGGACTTCTACGAGGCGATCACCACACCCGCCGGTCTGGTCGTGGCCGTCGGAGACGTCGCCGGTCACTCGCTCGACGCGGCCATGGTGATGGGCCAGGTGCGCCACGCGCTGCGCGCCTACGCCGTGGAGGGCCACCCGCCGGAGGTGATCCTCTCCCGACTCGACCACCTCCTCACCTCCGTGGAACCCGGCGCCACGGTCACGCTCTGCGTCGTCCTGATCGAGTTCGGCTCGGACACCCTCCACGTCGCCAACGCCGGTCATCTGCCGCCCCTGCTGCGCAGCCCGGACGGCACGACCCGGTACGTGCGCGACCACGGCCCCCTGCTCGGGCTCGGCCTGCCGCACCCGCCGGCCCGGAAGATCGACGCCGAGCCCGGCTCCCTGGTCCTCCTCGTCACGGACGGACTGATCGAACGCCGTCACGAGGACCTCCAGCTCTCGCTGCGCACCCTCGCCGCCGTGGCCGGCGAGACGCCCACGGACCCCGAGGAGGCCTGCGCGTACGTGCTGGACCGCCTGGTGCCGGACGGCAGCGACGACGTGGCGCTGGTGGCCGTGCGGCTGAACGCCGTCCGGCCGGACTGACCGCTCCGCCTCGCCACCGCGGGACGGCGGCACGCCGGAGCCGGGGACACGGAAACCCGGTCGCGAAAGGCGACGCCCGGGTTGCCCGGGGAGGCGCGCCACTCACCTCGCCGGGGAGCGCCGGAAGAGGTGACCGCTCGGTGGTTCGTCTGCACGGACTTCCCTCTGACATGTCCCGCTGACGGCGTCGACCATGGCGACCGCGTTCGCCGGAAGGGGTTGGCGGCTCCGAAACCGCCAGTGGCGCGGTGAGTACTCGGATGTCCCCGCCGGCCGAACTCCTCGATCGTCCGGACGGAGAACCCGAGCGGTATGCGCGGTGACATCGGCATGGCGGGTCTTCCGATCTCAGGCGTGGGCGGGAGCGGCGGCCGGCTGGTCCGATGCCTTGGTGAAGGGCAGCAGGATCAGCGTGAGCAGCAGGCCGGCCGCGGCGAAGCAGGCGCCCGCGAGGAACGCGTCATGGAAGACCTCGGTGCGCGCCTGGGTCACCCGCACGGGCACCCCGTCCGCCCACTCGGTCAGCTGCTCGACCTGGCGGAAGGCGTAGGTGGCGGCCAGGGCGAGGCCCAGCGCGCCGCCGACCTCCTGCGCGGTGTTGATCAGACCGGCGGACAGACCGGACTCGTCCTCCTCGGTGCCGGTGAACGCGGCGACCTGCACCGGGACGAACGACAGACCGAGACCGAGACCGGAGATCAGGAAGGCGGGCAGCAGGTCCACCGGGTAGGAGGCGTCGGACGGGGCCCGCCACAGCAGGAACATGCCCACGCTGGTCAGCGTCAGGCCGACCATCAGCACCGGCTTGGCGGCGACCTTGGTCACCAGCTGGGAGGCGACACCCGCGCCGACCGCGACGATGACGGCGAGCGGGACGTAGGCCAGACCGGTCTCCAGAGCCGACCAGTCGAGGACCTGCTGCATGAACAGGCTGGCGAAGAAGAACAGCGTGACGCAGGTGCCGAGCAGGAGGACGGCGACGACGTTGGAGGCGCGCAGCGACTTGCGCCTGAAGACACCGAGCGGGATCAGCGGTGCCTGGGCGCGGCGCTCGATCAGCAGGAATGCGATGAGCAGGACCGCCGAGAGAGCGAAGCCGCCGTAGACGCGGTCCATCGGGATGTCCGAGTCGTCGACGGTCTGGCCGAGGCTGAAGATCAGCAGCACGAGACCGGCGGTCAGTGTCACGGCACCGGCGACGTCGAAGGAGCTGCTGCGCTCCGCGGCGCGGCTCTCGGCGACGATCTTCGGGGCGATCAGCGCGCAGACCAGGCCGATCGGTACGTTGATGAAGAAGATCCAGCGCCAGCCCGGACCGTCGGTGAGCAGACCGCCCAGGGTGACCCCGGCGACGGCGGCGATACCGCTGAGCGCGCCCCAGGCACCCAGCGCCTTGTTCCGCTCGGCGCCCTCCCCGAAGTTGTTGGCGAGCAGGGACAGCGCGGCGGTCGCGATGAACGCGGCGCCGAGCCCTTGGGCGCCGCGGGCCACGATCAGCATGGCCGCGCCCTGTCCGAATCCGGCGAGCAGCGAGGCGAGGGCGAAGAGGACCAGGCCGGTCCGGAGCATCCGGCGCCGGCCGAAGGCGTCGGCCAGCCGGCCGGTCAGCAGCAGGAAGCCGCCGAGCAGCATGCCGTAGGTGGTGACGATGTACTGCAACGACGTCTGGGAGATGTGCAGCTGGTCCTCGATGGTCGGCAGGGCCACGTTGACGATCGACACGTCGAGGAAGGTCATGAAGCCGGCCAGGCACAGGAACGCCAGGATGAGTCCCGGGCGGCGCGGCGGGGTCGATTCATGGGCGTGGCGGGGAATGCGCAGCGACTCTTCGGTCGACATGTCGCTCCTAAGAAATGTGACGGGCCTGAGAAACGTGACGGACGGCTTCCGCAGGGACGGTGAATCCGGAGGGCGGGCAAGGACATGGCGCGAGGTGGGAGCGGGGCGCTCACTGTCTTCCGGGAAGCTAGCATCCTCAGTAAAGTAGGTACCTAGAGGAAAGCGACTTCCCGGAAGGGTCCCCATGGACAGCAGCACCGGCGCCCCACGCAGCGCCGTCACGGACGGCGGGCAGGTCGACCCGGAGCTGGCGTGCCCGGTCTCCCCGGTGGTCGACATGGTCTTCAGCCGCTGGACGACGCCGATCCTGTGGACGCTGAACGAGTTCGGCCGGCAGCGTTTCGTCGAGCTCCAGCGCAACATCCGCACCATCACGCCGAAGGTGCTCACCCAGCGGCTGCGCCAGATGGAGCGCGACGGCCTGGTCGTGCGCACGTACCACCCCGAGGTGCCGCCCCGGGTCGAGTACGAGATCAGCGACCTCGGCCGCAGCCTGGCGCCGATCTTCGCCCACCTCGCCGACTGGTCCGCGGAGAACCTCCACAAGGTCGAGCTGGCCCGGCGGGCGTTCGACGAGGCCGACGCGCAGGCGTCCGCGCTGCGCTGACCTGCGGCCGGCCGGGCCGCCAGGGACTGTCGGGCGGATCGTGCCGGCAAACGCGGGTCCGGCACGCGCATCTGCGGCATGGACGTTCCCGGCAGGTCCGAGCCCGCCACCATGACCGTGGAACTGCACCAGCAGGACGGCCACCACACCCGGATCACCGTCCGGCAGTCCTGCGGCAGCGCCGGCGAACGCGACATGGCCGAGCAGGGCAGCACCATGCTGCTCGACAGCCTGACCGCCTTCGTCACTCCCCGGACGGACAGCTGAACACAGGCCGGGGCCGAGGCGTTCGGCCGTCCTCGGTCAGTCCGGCTCCATGTACGGGCGGCGGACGACCGGGGGCCGGCCGGCGCCCCAGGGGCGTACGGCCGCCAGCGCCTGGACGACCGCCGATTCCAGCGGGCCGCTGGTGTCGATCGCGACCGCCTCCGGCCACGGCGCTTCCGTCGCCGCCATGGCGGTGGCCACGTCGAGACCGGCGTCCGACGTCCCGGGGGCGCGGGTTTCCAGGCGGGCCGCCGACACATCGTCAGGAACCTGGCAGTGCAGGGCGACCAGGTCGGCGCCGGTACGTTCGGCCACACGCACAGCGGCCCGGCGCTGCGCCTCGTCGGACCACGTGGCGTCCAGCACGACGGACTCGCCGCAGGCCAGCAGAGCGGACGCGCGCTCCAGCAGGGTCGCGTAGGTCCGGTCCGTCCACTCGGCCGTGTACAGCCCCTCACCGTAGGCGGCTGCCGCGGACGCCTCCGCCGGAAGCCCCGCCAGCCCCTTGCGGAGGCGGTCAGTGCTGAGCAGCGTGACGCCCAGGCGATCGGCCAGCGCACCGGAGAGGGCGGACTTCCCGCTGCCGGGAAGGCCGCCGACGAGCGTCAGGCCGACGGACGCGGTGCGCAGGTGCCGCAGCGCCGTGGTGACCAGCCGCCGGGCCGCCGCCTCCGCGCCGGGCGCGCCCTGGCGCGCCTGGATCAACGACACCTTGGCGCGGACGAACGCGCGGTAGGCGACGTAGTGGTGCCACAGGGAAGGGGGCGCGGGGTCGCCGGAGTACTCGCTGTACTGGGCGAGGAAGAACGCGGCGGCCTGCGGGGCGCCGAGCTGCTCCAGGTCCATGGCGAGGAACGCGGCGTCGTCGAGGCCGTCGACGTAGCGGAGACGGTCGTCGAACTCGAGGCAGTCGAGGACGCGGGGGCCGTCGTCGAGGCAGAAGACGTCCTCGGCGAGCAGGTCGCCGTGGCCGTCGACGATCCGCCCCCGCTCGATGCGGGTGTCGAACAGCTGCTTGCGTCCGGCGAGATAGCGGCGGACCAGCCGCTCGACCTCGTCCACGCCGGCGGGCGGAGCACCGGACCCGGTCAGCGAGCGGAACTGCGTGAAGCTCGTCTCCCAGCGCTCGGACAACGCGTCCCGTGTGCCTTGTTCCTCCGCCTCCCGGCTGCGGGGCGCGTCAGCGTGGCAGGTGGCGAGCTGTCGCGCCACGCCCCGGAGCACGTCGTCGACGTCGGCCCCGTCCCGCACCAGCTGGGAGAGGCGGCGGTCGGCGGGCATGCGGCGCATCACCACGAGCGGTTCGGGCAGCTCCGTGTCCGGACAGCGGATCTCTCCCAGGCCCAGGTAGACGTCCGGGGCGAAACGGCGGTTGAGAGCGACCTCGCGTTCGCAGGCGGCCCGGCGGGCCGCCACCGTCGTGTAGTCGAGGAACCCCAGATCGACCGGCTTCTTGAGCTTGTAGACGCGGTCACCCACGAAGAACAGGATCGCGCTGTGGGTCTCGTGGACCTCCGCACGCGCGGGCGGAGGAGTGCCGGATGTGCCGGTGGGCCGTAGCACGGACGCGTCGCTGTGAGGCAGAGGCATGATCAGCTCCCTGAGGTGGCTCGGCTCGGCCGTGGGGGACGGCGGAGACGGGGCAGCGCGCGGGGTGGTACGGCTTTTCCCACTCGACGAGTACCCCAGACCGTTCCGCCGCGCATGCGGACCCCTGCGCGGCGGTTGCGCGCCGCCGTCCACGTTCGTCGGGGACGCCGTGGGCGGGAGGCTGCCATACGTACAGCGCGCGCAGCGTCGCCCGGCGCAGGGCCGCCTCGTCGAACTGTCCGGTCACGGCCGTGCCCTGCCGGCCGGGATGTCGCCCGCATCCCGGGCGGCCGGCAGGTGAGCCTCGAAGGGCAGAGGCCGAACGGGGACGGGGGAGTGCGCCGTCCGGCCCTGGACCCGCGGGACGGAGCACCGGACGCTGGACGGGAGGCGGGAGAAGCCCGGCCGGCCCGGGGCCGGCCGGCCGCACGCGGTGCGGGCGCGGCCGTAGCCCCGGCCCGCAGCCACCGGCCGCCGACGGTGCGCCGCCGCCGCGCCGCGCGATTCCGTGAGGACTGCCATGCACCGTGTCCACCGCATCGGCCGCGCACCCGGCCTCACCCCGGGAGGACCGGGGCCCGCCCCGGCCCCGGCGCCGACCTCGGTGTCCGGACTCGAAGTCGTCCTGCTGGTGGTCACGGCCTCGGCCCTGACAGCCGGCGGCGTCCTCCGGCTGCTCGGCGATCCTGCGGCCGCCGACCTGTGCTGGGCGCTCGGCACCATCGCAGCCGCGGGTCCCGCCGTGGGCTGGGTGCTCGTCACGCTGTGGCACGGGCACGCCGGCGTGGACCTGATCGCGGTCCTGGCGCTCGGTGGCACCCTGGCAGTCGGCGAGTACCTGGCCGGGGCCCTGATCGGCCTGATGCTGGCGACCGGCCGCACACTGGAGGCCGCAGCCCGGCGGCGGGCCTCCCACGACCTGCGCGCACTGCTCGCGCACGCGCCCCGCACCGCCCGCCGGCGCACCGGCACGGGGGTCCGCACGGTTCCCCTGGCCGAAGTCGCCGTGGGTGACCTGCTCGTCGTCGGCGCCGGCGAGGTCGTTCCGGTCGACGGCCAGGTGGTGGGCACCGTCGCCGTGCTCGACGAGTCGGTGCTCACCGGTGAGTCGGCGCCCGTGGAGCGGCTGCCCGGCCAGAGGGCGCGCAGCGGAGTGGTCAACGCCGGCGGGGCCTTCGAGCTGCGGGCCACGGCTGCCGAGCAGGACAGTGCCTATGCCGAGATCGTGCGCCTGGCCCGGCACGCGGGAGCCGAGTCGGCCCCGGTGGTCCGCCTGGCCGACCGCTACGCGGTCTGGTTCCTGCCCCTGTCGATACTGGTCGCGGGGCTGGCCTGGCTCCTCAGCGGCTCGGCGGTGCGGGCGGTGGCGGTGCTCGTGGTCGCCACGCCCTGCCCACTGCTGCTCGCCGCCCCGGTGGCGATCGTCTCCGGGCTGTCCCGGGGGTCCCGGCTGGGTGTGGTGATCCGTGACGGGGGTGCCCTGGAGAACCTGGGGCGGGCGCGGACCCTGCTGCTGGACAAGACCGGCACCCTCACCGGCGGCCGTCCGCGCGTCCTGGACGTGACCGCGGCCCCGGACTGGAAGACCGCCGAGGTGCTGAGGCTGGCGGCCACGGTCGACCAGTACTCGCCGCACGTCCTGGCCCGGGCCATCGTCGACGCGGCCCGGGAACGCGGACTGGAGCCCTCGACGGCCATGGAGGTGGCGGAGGAGGCCGGCCGGGGAGCGTACGGCGTCGTCGACGGCCGCAGGACCGCCGTCGGCCGCCTGGCCCCCGGAACACCCGTCCCGGAGTGGGCGCGGGCCACGGAGAACCAGGCCCTGCTGGACGGCGCGGCCGTCGCCTGGCTCACCGTCGACGGCGTCCCCGTCGGCGCGGTCCTGCTGCGCGACCCGCTGCGCCACGACGCGCCGCGGACGCTGCGCAGGCTGCGCACCGCCGGCATCCGGCGCATCGTGATGCTCACCGGGGACCGGCCCGAACCCGCCCGCGAGATCGCCGCCGTCCTCGGACTCGACGAGGTGCGCGCCGAACTCACCCCGGCCGGCAAGGTCGCCGCCGTCCGCGCGGAACGCCGGCGCGCGGTCACCGTGATGGTCGGCGACGGCGTGAACGACGCGCCCGCGCTCGCCGCCGCGGACGTCGGCGTGGCGATGGGGGCGCGGGGTTCCACCGCGTCCTCCGAGGCCGCCGACGTCGTCCTCACCACCGACCGCGTCGACCGGCTCGCCGATGCCACGGCGATCGCCGTGCGGGCGCGCCGCATCGCCGTGCAGAGCGCCCTCGGCGGGATGCTGCTGTCCCTGGCGGCCATGGGCGTGGCCGCCGTGGGGCTGCTGCCACCCGCCGCCGGCGCGCTGCTGCAGGAGGGGATCGACGTGGCGGTCGTCCTCAACGCGCTGCGCGCCCTGCGCGTGGATCACGCGGCAAGGCCCGCCCTCGAGCCGGCCGTCGAGGCCCTGATCCACCGCTTCGCGGCCGAACACGAGGACCTGCGGGACGTGCTGCAGGCCGTCCGCGGCGCCGCGGCCCGGCTCTCCGCCGATCCCGGCGCCGACGGCGCCCGGGAGCGCGCTCTGGAGTCGGTACGGGAGGTGCACCGGTTGCTCACCGACCGGCTGCTCCCGCACGAGTACGCCGAGGAGCAGCAGCTCTACCCGGCCCTCGCGCCCGCGCTCGGCGGCCCCGAGGCGACCGCGACCATGAGCCGCGCCCACGCCGAGATCGAACGGCTCGCCCGGCGGGTGGCCACCCACCTCACGCTCGCCGACGCGCAGGGCGCACTCGCCCCCGAGCAGGTCGAGGACCTGCGTGCCTGCCTGTACGGCCTGCACACCGTGCTGCGGCTGCACTTCACCCAGGAGGAGGAGAACTACTTCGCGCTGGCTCCCTGACCGTCCCCCCGGCCCCTCCGGCGGTTCGGCTTCCCGGCCGCCCCGGCGCGGTCACTCGGGCAGGACGAGGCGGCGGGTCTCCCCGGGCCGGACGCGGACGGCACGGTCGGTGAACCGGACGTCGATCGGCGAGCGGTCGGAGCGGGGCACGGCGATCTCCACACGGCCGTGCGCCAGCCGCAGCCGTACGCCCCAGTGCCCCCGGTAGCGGACGGCGAATCCGTACGACGACAGCTCCGGCAACGGCACCGGGTCGAGCCACAGGGCGTCCTCCCGGGTCTCCAGGCCGGGCAGTCCGCGCTGGACCAGGTCGAGGGTGCCGGCCATGGCACCGAGGTGGATGCCCTCGCCGGTGGTGCCGCCCTGCAGGTCGGCGATGTCGCCCCGCAGGGCCTCCTGGCAGAACGTCCACGCGTCCGCGCGGCGGGCACGGCCGAGGACCCAGCCGTGCACCAGCCCGCTGAGCGTGGAGCCGTGGCTGGTGCGGTCCAGGTAGTAGGCCACGGTGCGACGCCAGACCTCCTCGTCGAGGTGGTAGCCCATCCGGCCGAGGAGCCGGCGCAGTTCGGACGGCGAGAACAGGTAGCCGAGCATCAGCACGTCCGCCTGCTTGGACGCCTTGTAACGGTTGACGCAGTCGCCCTCCGCCTCCAGGATCCGGTCCAGGCGGCGTATGTCGTCGTACCGCTTGCGGTAGTCCGCCCAGTCGAGCTCGGCGAGGTCGCCGTACCCCTCGAACTGGCTGACGACGCCGTCGTGGAAGGGCACGTACAGGGTGCGGGAGACGTCCTCCCACCGCTCGAGTTCACCCCTGTCCAGGCCGGTGCGCTCGACGAGTTCGCGACGGCGCGGCTCAGGCAGGGTGCGCAGCGTCTCCAGGGCGCGGGTCAGCACCCATGCGGCCGTGACGTTGGTGTAGGCGTTGTCGTCCAGGCCGGGCCGGTCGGCGCCCGGGTAGGCGTCGTGGTACTCGTCGGGCCCCATCACGCCGAGGACGCGGTGGCGTCCCAGGCGCTGGTCCCAGGTGGCCGAGTCCGCCCAGAAACGGGCGATCTGCAGCAGCATCTCGGCGCCCACGGTGTGCAGGAACTCGGCGTCGCCGCTCGCCTGGCAGTACTGCCAGACGTTGTAGGCGACCGCCGCCCCGACGTGCCGTTGCAGGTGCGAGTGGTCGGGCAGCCAGCGCCCCGAGCGGGGGTTGAGGTGCACCCGCTGGGTCTCCTCCCGCCCGTCGCTGCCGCTCTGCCACGGGTACATGGCGCCGCGCCGGCCGATCGCGCGGGCCGCCGAGCGGGCCTGTTCCAGGCGCCGGTGGCGGTAGCGCAGCAGCGCCCGCGAGACCTCGGGGAAGTGCAGATTCAGATACGGCAGCACGAACAGCTCGTCCCAGAACACGTGGCCGCGGTACGCCTCGCCGTGCAGGCCGCGGGCGGGCACGCCGACATCCAGGTCCGCGGTGTGCGGGGAGAGCGTCTGCAGCACGTGGAAGAGGTGCAGGCGCAGGATGCGGCCCGGCTCCCCGGGGACGTCGATCCGGGCCCGGCGCCACAGCTGGTTCCAGGCCGTCAGGTGGGTCCCGAGCAGTTCACCGAAGCCGGGTGCCGCGCCGACCCGGTCGATCGCGGCGCGCAGCGGGTCGCTGATCGCGGGGTCGCGGGAGGTGTGCAGGGCGGCGGTCTTGTCGACGGTGACGGTGCGGCCGGGTTCCAGGCGCAGCCGGAGTTGCTGGACCGCGCGCGGGTGCTCGTGCCGGGCCGTGACGTCCGCGGCCGCCTCGTCGCAGGCCAGGCGGGTGGCCATGCCGATGCGGATGTCGGAGGTGCGGGTCCGGCACCGCAGCCACACCGTGCCGGGGACGGCCGTGCCGGAGTGCACGTGGGTGAGGTGGCGGCCGTCCAGATCCCGGTAGCGCGGCACGCCGGAGTTGGTGACACCGCCGTCGATCGCCGCCTCGACCTCGACGTCCGCCGCGAAGCCCTCGGAGGTGAGCTCGGTGCGCAGGGCGGCCAGGTGGCAATCGGCCATGTGCACCAGGCGCAGCTGGCGTACCAGCAGTGACCGTCCCGGCCCGAGTCCGTAGCGGGTACGGCGCTCCAGCAGCCCCGCGTCCAGATCCACGACCTGGTGGTGGTCGAGGACCGTCGAGGCGTCCGGGGTCAGCCAGGTGCCGCGGGCGAGCCGGAACCGCAGCGGCAGCCAGTTGGGGACGTTGACCATGTCCTCGTTCTCGACCCGGCGGCCGGCCACGTGGGAGACGAGCCGGTTGTAGCACCCGGCCACGTAGGTGCCCGGGTAGTGCACGTCGTCCGCGTCGCACTCCGGCAGGGCGCCGCGGGTCGCGAAACAGCCGTTCCCCAGCGTGCACAGCGACTCCCTCAGCCGCTCCTGCGCCGGGTCGTAGCCGTCGTACGCCCAGCTGCCCGCCGTCACCGCCCCCACCGCGGTCCCTCAGACCCGCTGCGGTACGACGGCCACCGGGCACTGCGCGTGATGCAGCAGTGTGTGACTCGTCCGGCCCAGCTGGAGGCCGAAGTGGCCCGCCCTGTGCCGCGTCCCGGCGACCACGAGGTCGGCGGCGGCCGAACGGTGCACGAGCACCCGGTGCGCCGGCCCCTCGACGGCCGCGGGGCGCACCCGCACGTCCGGATGCTCGGCGACCGCGGCGCGCAGCAGCTCCCGCAGCAGCGCGGAGGCCCGCTCCTCGGGGTCGGCGGCCGCGTCCCCGGGTGCCGGGGATCCGCCGGGCCGTCCGGGCGCGGGGCGGCGCCAGGCCTGTACCACGTCCAGGACGCAGCCGCGTGCCTCGGCCTCGCGGAAGGCGAACCGTACGGCCTCCGCGCCGGTGCCGGACTCGCCGGCGCCGAGCAGGATCCGCTCGTGCGTGCCGGCCAGGCCCGCCGGGTCGCCTCGGACCACGACCACCGGGCAGCGCGCGCGGCCCGCCACGGCCAGGGAGACCGAGCCGAGGAGCAGCCCCTTCAGCTCACCGCGCCCGCGACAGCCGGTGACCAGCGCCCAGGCGTCGTCGCCCTCACGGAGCAGGGCGGTCACCGCGTCCTCGGGGAGGACGTCGGTGGAGACCTTCACGTCCGGGTTGCGCCGCTGGGCCCGCTCCGCCGCGGAGGCGACCAGGTGCTCGGCCATGACTTGCTCCGAGGGGCGGTCCAGGCTGCCCGTGGGGACGGCGCCCTCGTAGCGCTCCCAGAGGGAGGCGTGCACCAGTCGCAGCGGCAGCCCGTGGCGCGCCGCCTCGTCCACCGCCCAGTCGACCGCCGTCAGGCCGGCGTCCGAACCGTCGACGCCCACGACCAAGGGCAGTTCCATCGTCCCCACCGCCTTCCCGTCGGGCTGCCACGTGGCGCGGCAACTGGTCCCTGTGTCACCGTCGCACCCCCCGCGGCCGCAGGCGAGGGCGGTTCGGCCCCTTCCGGGGACGTTCGGCCCCCGCGCGTACCCGCGACAATCTGCGGCTGCGGTTCTTCTCCGTCAGCCGCGCCTCCGCCCGGCAGGCCGTCGACCGCGTGGCCGGGGCACGGCAGCCCGGCCGGCCAGGCCGGCCGCGGCTCCGGCCCGCCTCCGGGGACCGGCCGCGCCGCGAAGGGACCTTCGGCGCCTTCACCGCGGCAGGCGCCTCCCCGACAATGGTCAGGGGCGGCACCGATCCCCCCGCGGCGCCGTGCCCGTCCGGCACGGCCCCGGAAGCCGCAGCCCCGAGGGTCCCGCTCCGGAAGGAGCCGACGCGATGACCTTTCCCACCACCCTGACCGCGGCCCTGCCGGCGGAACACCGTGAACGACTGATGTCCCTCGCCCGCGACGTCTCATTCGCCGCGGGCAGCCGACTGTTCGAAGAGGGCCGCTACGCCGACCGGTTCTGGACCATCAGGACGGGGACCGTCGCGCTCGACCTGCACGTCCCGGGCCGGCGTGCCGCCGTCATCGAGTCCCTGGGCCATGGCGAACTGGTCGGCTGGTCCTGGCACTTCCCGCCCTACGTCTGGCAGCTGGGCGCCGAGGCGATGACCCCGGTGCGCGCCTGGGAGTTCGACGCCGGGACCGTACGGGCCCGGTGCGCCGAGGACCCCGAGTTCGGCCGGGCGGTCGCCGTCTGGGTCGGCAAGGCGGTCGGCGACCGGCTGCACTCGACCCGGATCCGGCTCCTGGACCTCTACGCCCCGTACGGAAGCGGGGGCGGGGGCCGGTGACGCCTGCCGCCCACGTGCCGCGGGGCCACCGCACCGACGCAGCGAGGAGGAGAGAGAGCATGCACGGCAGCCCGCACGTCGTCAGCGACGCCATGACGCACGCCGTCGTGGCGGCGGGGCGCGAGACCCCGTTCAAGGACATCGTCGGCCTCATGGAGCAGTGGAGCGTCAGCGCGCTGCCCGTGCTGGAGGGCGAGGGCCGGGTGGTCGGGGTCGTCTCCGAGGCCGACCTGCTGCCCAAGGAGGAGTTCCGCGACAGCGACCCCGACCGGTTCACCCAGTTGCGCCGGCTGTCCGACCTGGCCAAGGCGGGAGGGCTGAGGGCCGAGGACCTCATGAGCACCCCGGCCGTCACCGTCCACCCCGACGCCACGCTCGCCCAGGCGGCCCGCATCATGGCCCAGCGCAAGGTCAAGCGACTGCCCGTGGTGGACGGCGAGGGGGTGCTGCGGGGTCTGGTCAGCCGCGCGGACCTGCTGAAGGTCTTCCTGCGGCCCGACGACGAGCTCGCGGAGGAGGTCCGCCGGGAGATCGTGCCCTGCCTCCTGCCCTCCGCGGTCTCACCCGTCCAGGTACAGGTCGACGACGGCGTCGTCACCCTCACCGGCCGCGTCAGGGACACCGCACTCGTGCCGGTCGCCGCGCGGCTCGTGCGGGCCGTGGAAGGGGTCGTCGACGTCGAGTGCCACCTGACGGCGGGCGGCTCGCCGCTCACCGGGCCCCGATGAGAGCCCGGATCGAACGCGACACCGGCGGATCCGGCCGAGCGCCGGGCCTGCCCCGCCCCGTCCCACCGAGCACCGGAAAGGCCGAACGGCCCCTTTCGCGGGGTCGGTCGTCTCTGCTCCGGCCGGCCGGCTCGCGTTCCACTGGAGACGAGGCGGCCGATCTCCGCCGGCGGGCCGGAGCCACGTACTGGGAGGTGGCACATGCGCTACGACAATCGGGCGGACGCCGGGCGGCGCCTGGCCCGGTGCCTGGAGCACCTGCGGGGGAGCGACGTGGTGGTGCTGGGGATCCCCCGCGGCGGTGTCCCGGTGGCCTTCGAAGTGGCTCGGCGTCTCGGCGCGCCGCTGGACCTGGCGGTGGTGCGCCGGCTGAGCGTGCCCTGGCAGCCGGAGCTCGACTTCGGCGCCGTGGGGGAGTACGGGGTCCGCGTCCTCGACCAGGACGTCGCACGGGAGAGCGGGCTGGGTGCGGCCGAGCGGGAGACAGCCGAGGGCACCGCACGCGCGGAGCTGGAGCGGCGGGTGCGCCGCTGGCGGACCGGCCGCACACCGGTGCCGCTGGCCGGGCGGACCGCCGTGGTCGTGGACGACAAGGTGACGACCGGCGCGGTGGCCGAGGCCGCCTGCCTGACCGCCCGGGCCCGGGGGGCGGACCGGGTGGTCCTGGCCGTACCGCTCGCTGCGGAAGCCGCGCTGCCGCATCTGGCCACGATGGCGGACCAGGTCGTCTGTCGGCAGCCGCTGTGCCACCTCGGTTCCCCGGAGGCCTGGTACCGGGACTTCGGACCGGCCACCGACGCGGAGATCGCCGCCCTGCTGGCCGAGGCGGACCGGGCCACCGCGACGGCGGGCACCACGACCGCCGCGACCGGCACAGCGGTCTTCACTTCCGCTGCCGCACCGCCCCGGCCGGAGCTGACTGCGGCCGACCGGGAGCTGGAGGTGTCGGCCGGCCGGGTGCGCCTCGCCGCTCGGCTCACCCTGCCCGCCATGGCCCGCGCGGTGGTCGCCTACGCACACGGCGAAGGCAGCTGCCGGCTCGGTCCACGCCACGCGTGCGTCACCACCGCCCTGCATCGGGCCGGTCTGGGGACCCTGGTCGTCGACCTGCTCGGCGAGGAGGAGAAGCGCAACGAGCACAACGCCTTCGACATCGTCCTGCTCGCCGGGCGCCTGCACGCCGTGGCCGCCCATCTGCGCCGGGAGACCGGCCTGCCGGTGAGCCTGTGCGGGGAGGGGACGAGCGCCGGTGCCGCCCTGAAAGCCGCGGTGGACGACGACGTCCGCGCCGTGGTCTGTCTCAGCGGCCGTCCCGACCTGGCCGGCCCGGCGGCGCTGGCCCGGGTGCGCGCCCCGTCCCTGCTGGTGGTCGCTGACCTGGACCCCCGAGTGCTCGGCCTCAACCGGTGCGCTGCGGACTGGATGAGCTGCGACCACCGTGTCGCCGTCGTCCCCGGGGCCACCCGCCTGTTCACCGAGCCCGGCACCTTGGAGGCCGTGGCGGACCTCGCCCGAGACTGGTTCACCGCTCATCTCGCCCCCCTGGAAGGGGCGTCGAGGCCGCTGACGTCGGCCTGAGCGGGGAGCAGGCGCCGCCGGGCGAGGCCGGGGGCCGACGCGCGGAGGACTCCAGGGGATGCCGGCGAGATCCCCAGGCGGTCGGTGACGCCGGGGACCGGTGGCGTCATGCCAGCTCGGGCACCACGGCGACCGGGCAGGCGGCGTGGTGCAGCACGGTGTGGGCGACCCGGCCGAGCTGGAGGCCGACGTGCCCGGGACGGCGCCGGGCACCGACGACCAGCAGGTCGGCGCCGTGCGAGGCGCCCAGCAGCACTCTGCGGGCTGGTCCCTCGACGGTGCTGCGGCGCACTCTCACGTCCGCCGGAGCGTCCCGCAGCGCAGCCTCCAGCTCCTCGGCGGCCCGCTCCTCGTACACCCGCTCGGGTTCCCCCGCGATCAGCGGGTGGTCGATCGTCTCGTGCGCGGGACACCGCCAGGCCCGCACGGCCTCCAGCAGGACCCCGCGCCGCTGCGCCTCCTGGAGGGCGAAGTCCAGGGCGGCGGTGGCCGGGACGTCACCCACTCCGACGACGATGCGGCCGTGCACCCCGCGGGCCGCCTGGTTGTCGTCGCCGCCGCGCAGCACGATCACCGGGCAGTCGGCGCGGGCGGCCACGAACAGGCTGACCGAACCGAGCAGCGCGTCGGCGATGCCGCTGCGTCCGCGCTTGCCCACGACCAGGGCGGAGGCGGTGCGGCCCTCCCGCACCAGCGCGTACCCGGGTTCCTCCGGCAGGGCCGCCTCGCTGACCGGAAGGCCGGGCCGGCGCAGCCGGGCGCGCCGCACGGCGGCCTCGACGATGTCCTCGGCCCTTACCTGCTTCGAGGGCTTGCCGAGGTCACGGGAGAGAGCGGCACCTTCGTACCGCTCCCACAGGGACGCGTGGACGATGCGCAACGGCACCCCGCGCAGATCGGCCTCGTCGGCCGCCCAGTCGACGGCCCGCAGACTCGGCTCCGAGCCGTCGACGCCGACGACGATCGGCGGTCGCACCGCGCTCACCGTCCCGGGCCGGAGCCGAGGACGGTCCCGGTCCGGCCGAAGGGCACCTTGTGGGTGACGCCGTCACCGGGACGCTCTTCGATGGCGCGGGCCGTGCCGAACGCCTGGACGACCGGTGCCTTCATGACGGGTTCTCCTCCGGGGCCGGGGTCAGCCGTGGGCGACGACCGCGACGGGGGAGGCGGCGTGATGCAGGACGGCATGCGTGACATGGCCGATGTGGGCGCCGAGCGGACTGCGGCGGGTGCGCCGGCCCACGACCAGCAGTGAGGCCTCGCGGGAGGCGACGATCAACTGCTCGGCGGCACTGCCGAGATGGGACTCCTCATGGACCTCCACGTCCGGGAACTTGGCCCGCCACGGGCGCAGCAGCTCGGTCAGGGCGGTGGACTCCTCCTCGCCCAGCGTGCGCGGGTCGGGCTCGGGCACCAGGCTCGTCCAGTAGTGGGGCGGCAGGCTCCAGCCGTGGACGACGCGCAGGGACGTACCGCGGCGCGCCGCCGCGTCGAAGGCGAAGGCGAGCACGGCCTCGTCCGGGTTGATGGTGTCCACGCCGAGTACGACGGGGCGGAAGCGGGCGGCGGCCGACGGGACACCGGCGGGGTCCATCTCGTGCTCGTCCGCCGCCTGTTCGCCGGCCCGGACCAGGACGACGGGCCGTTCGGCACGGGCGACGACGGCCAGGCCGACGGAGCCGACCATGAAGCCGGCCACCCCGCTCAGGCCGCGGGAGCCCAGCACGAGCAGTTCCGCCTCCTCGGCGGCCTCGACCAGCGACTCCGCGGGGTGTCCGAGCACCTGCTCGGCCATGACCTCGACTCCGGGGTGCCGCAGCCGCAGTCCCTCGGCGGCCTCGCGGGGGATGCGCTCGGTCCAGTGCCGCTGGGTCTCCGCGCCGAGCAGGGGGGCCTGTGCCAGGGGCTCCGGCACCGGCTCCCACACATGGACGAGCCTCACCGGCACGTCGAGCAGCTTCGCCTCCCGGGCCGCCCACTCGGCCGCCGCCCGGCTCTCGGGCGATCCGTCGAGACCGACGGTGACGGTACGGGGCATGGTCTCCACCTCCTGGTGACGAGTGTGCGGTATGAGCATCGCGTCGGCCGTGCGCCACGGGCAGGGGCCGCAGGTCCTGTCCCGGGGACCGCCGGCCCCCACCTGCCAGGGGACCGGACGGCGAGCCGAACGGGACCCGACCGGCCCTGCCGCCGGCCGGGGCCTCGCGGTGTCACGCCGGCGGTCCGCGCCCTCGCCGAGGGGCCCGTGACCGCCGCCGGCGTGACCGGTCGGGGTCGCGCCGACGAACCCGGCTGCCGGGAGACGATCACCATGGTCCAGGCGGGCTTCGTCGTGAGCCGGTTCTTCAACGCGTGGTCGCGGCAGGGCGGGACCGGGTGCCGCCCGGATGGTCCGCGGCCCCTACTGCTCGGCCGGGTCGATGCGGCGGCCGGTGAGGCTGGTGGGCCGGATCGACACCCACATCTCGCGTTCACCGCCCGCCCACGGCGGGGTGTGGGCGTGGTGGGCGAGCCATCGCACGGTGCCGGGATCCGTCACGACACGCGCGGGCCCGACGGCGAGCACGCTCCAGCCCCGGCTCAGAGCCTCGTCCACGTGATCGACCTCGAAGGCGACCTCCGTGTCCGCGGCCGCCGCGGTGACGGAGCCGGGCGCGGTCCGGAAGACGATGGCCTCGTCGACGACGTCGTAGTTCACCGGGAGGACCACCGGCGGGCCTTCGGGCGTCCCCACCGCGATGCGCCCCACACCGTGTCCGGCGAGCAGCGAGCGGCACTCCTTCGGGCCGAGGTCCCGGAGGCGGGGGTGCAGCAGTGCCTGGCCCTGACCGGGTGGGAGATCCGTGCCTCCGCCGCGCAGTGCGGTGACCGTGGTACCCAGTGCGTCGGCCAGCCTGATGAGAGTCGCCAGGGTCGGGTCGCCGGGCCGTTCCTCCAGGTACGCCAGGTAGTGGGGCGACATCCGGGCACGCCGGGCGGTCTCCTCCCGGCTGAGCCCCTGCCTCCGGCGTGCGCGGCTCACACGCCTGCCGATGTCGCCGGGGCCTGTGGTGCCCGTCGGCGGGGCAGTCACGGGCACGGCCTCCGCCTCACCGGTGTCCGGCCGGGACTCGCGCCGGACGCCGGCGTGTCCGTGTTCGAGGTGCCGGACGTGGGCGTCGGGTCCGGGGAACACGAGCGTCACTTCGTCGGTGTCGGACCAGCGCACGTCGTAGGGAGGCGTTCCGTCGTCGTGGTGGAGTCCGACGATCTCGCCGTCGCGCCGGGACGCGCCGGTGGCCGACCTCTCGATGACGAGCTGGTCGCCGAGGCGAGCTCGCATGATCGCCGCCCCTTCCCCAGACTGGTGCTGTATCCACCCTGCCACGCGGGCCGAACCGCCGCTCGGGGCGAGAACGCCGTGCCGGCGAGGCGGCCGGCCGTACACGGGAGGCGCCGTGCACCACCGGCAGCCGGTCCACCGCCGTCAGGTAGCGCGCCCCACGGCACCGTCCGTGGTCCGGTGGTCGGCGGCCAGAGTCGCGGTCACCACCGGATGCACGCCGAGCGTGCCGTCCGCGGTCCACGGCCGCTCGACGCCGCGCCGAAGCCGACGAGCGCCCCCTGGGGCGGATGGATGACCCCGAACACGTCCTCCGCGCCCTGAGCGCCCAGGCTGCTGACGGTCAAGGTCGCGCCGGTCGTCTCGCCGTCGTGCAGCCGGCCCCGGCGAGTGCGCTGGGCCGGGTGGCCGGACGGCTCAGTCCACGTCACCGCCCGCCCGTAGCCACGGCGGCGGGCCGGGCCGCGGGGCCGCAGGACCAATGGCCCTTCCCCCGGCCCGCATGGCTCTGGCGGCCCGCCGTCGTGTCGGCGGACGCTGCGGACGTGGGCCCGAAAGGACGGCCGGGCCGCCGGTTGCCGTCCGCAGTGCGCCAGGAGGCCCATCGTGAGTACCGACGCCGATGTGAACGCTTCCCCCGCCTCCGCGTCCGGCGGGCTCGTCATGGACAAGGACGGTATGGCGGCGCTCGTGGAGGTGCTGTCGCGGCGCGGGTTCACCGTGGTCGGGCCGACCGTGCGCGACGGCGCGATCGTCCTGGCCGAGCTCGGGTCGGCCGACGAGCTGCCGTACGGCTGGGGTGTGGAGCTGGAGGCAGGGCGGTACCGGCTGCGGGAGCGGCCGGACGGCGCGGCCTTCGCGAACGCCGCGGGCCCCCAGTCGTGGAAGTCGTTCCTGCACCCGCCGCGGGTGCGGGAGTGGAGCGCCGACCGGGTGGAGGGGGAGCTGGTGTTCACGGCCGACGAGGCCGCGCCTCCCCGCTACGCCTTCCTGGGCGTGCGTCCCTGCGACCTGCGGGCCATCGCCGTCCAGGACCGGGTGCTGACCGGTGGGACGTACCGCGACCCCGGCTACGCGGGGCGGCGCCGCGGTGCACTGCTGATCGTCGTCGAGTGCACGGAGCCGGGCGCCACGTGCTTCTGCGTCTCGATGGGCACCGGACCCGCCGCGGGTTCCGGCTACGACCTGGCGATGACCGAAGTGGTCGACGAGGACGGGCACCGCTTCCTCGTCCGCGGCGGCAGCCCGGAGGGCGCGGACATCCTGGCCGAACTGCCCGCCCGCCCGGCCGACGCGGAAACCCGGGAGGCCGCAGGCGCGGCCGTCACCGCCGCCGCGGACCGGATGGGACGGACCATGCCCGAGGCCGACCTGCGGGAGCTGATGGCCGGGACCCTCGACGCGCCCCGCTGGGACGACGTCGCGGGCCGGTGCCTCACCTGCGGCAACTGCACCATGGTGTGTCCCACCTGCTTCTGCACCACCACCGAGGACGTCACCGACCTCACCGGCGACCACGCGGAGCGGTGGCGGCTGTGGGACTCGTGCTTCGACCTGGACTTCTCCCATCTGCACGGCGGTCCGGTGCGCTCCTCGGAACGCAGCCGCTACCGGCAGTGGATGACCCACAAGCTGGGCACCTGGTACGACCAGTTCGGCTCGTCCGGCTGCGTGGGCTGCGGACGCTGCATCGTGTGGTGCCCGGTCGGCATCGACATCACCGAGGAGGCCGCCGCCCTGCACGACTGGACGCGGTCCGGAGCACCCGGGGAAGCGGCGTGGTGACCGGGACGCGGGCCTGCCGAGTCCCTCCCGCGGCCCCACGGCCGCCGGGAAGCGGGCCGCCATGACCACCGTGCTGCCCCCGCTGCCGTACCGCGTCGCGGACGCCCGGAGCGAGACCGCCGACACCCGGTCGGTCGAACTGGTACCCGCCGCCGGCCGGGCACTCCCGCCCTTCGCGCCGGGGCAGTTCGCGATGATCTACGCGTTCGGGGTCGGCGAGGTGCCCGTCTCGGCCAGCGCACTGCGCGGCCGCCAGGGAGGCCTCGTGCACACCGTGCGCGCGGTGGGCGCGGTCTCGGCCGCGCTGTACCGGCTGCGCCCGGGTGACGCCGTCGGACTCAGCGGGCCGTACGGCACCGGGTGGGACCTCGACGCGGCAGCCGGCCACGACGTGCTGGTGATCGGCGGCGGCATCGGGCTGGCTCCGTTGCGGCCGGTCGTGCACGCGGTCCTGGACCGGCCGGCCGCCTACGGCCGCCTCTCCATCCTGGTGGGCGCCCGTACCCCCGCCGACCTGGTGTACCGCGACGAGATCGAGAGCTGGCGCGGCCGCGCCCGGGTGGAGGTGACCGTCGACCGGCCCGGCCCCGGCTGGCGGGGCTCGGTGGGCGTGGTCACCGCGCTCCTGGACCGCCTCCACCTGCGCCCCGAACAAACCTGTGCCCTGGTGTGCGGACCCGAGGTCATGATGCGTCACACCGCCCGCGCCCTCCTCGTCCGGGGCCTGGTCCCGCACCGCGTCCAGGTGTCTCTCGAACGCAACATGCGCTGCGCCACCGGTCATTGCGGCCACTGCCAGCTCGGCCCGCTCCTGCTGTGCCGCGACGGGCCGGTCGTCGGCTACGACCGCGTGGAACGCCTGCTCCTCGTGAGGGAGTTGTGACATGGTCACCGAACCCGGACCGGCCACCGGCAAACGGCCGTCGCTCGCCGTGTGGAAGTTCGCCTCCTGCGACGGCTGCCAGCTCACCCTGCTGGACTGCGAGGACGAACTCCTCGACCTCGCCGAGCGCGTACACATCGACCACTTCGTGGAGATGACCCCGGTCGAGGGGTCCGACGGGGAGCGCGTACGGCTGGACGGCCGGGGACCGTACGACCTGTCCCTGGTCGAGGGGTCGATCACCACCGCCGAGGACGCCGAGCGGATCCGGCACATCCGCAGCGTCTCCCGGTACCTGGTGACCATCGGAGCCTGCGCCACCGCGGGCGGCATCCAGGCCCTGCGCAACTTCGCGGACGTCGACGAGTTCCTCGCCGCGGTCTACGCCCGACCGGAGTACATCGCCACCCTCAAGACCTCGACACCTGTCTCCGCCCACGTCCCGGTCGACTTCGAACTGCGCGGCTGCCCCATCGACCGCCGCCAGCTCCTCGAGGTCATCACCGCCCACCTGGCCGGACGCAAACCCCGGATCCCCGGCCACAGCGTCTGCTTCGAGTGCAAGAGGCGCGGCACCACCTGCATCACCGTGGCCCACGGCACCCCCTGTCTGGGCCCGGTCACGCACGCCGGATGCGGCGCCATCTGCCCTGCCTACGGACGCGGGTGCTACGGCTGCTTCGGGCCCACGACCCGGCCCGACCTGCGCTCCATGGCCGCGCAGTTGCGCCACGACGGGATGAGTGAGCGGGACATCCAGCGTGTCCTCCACACCTTCAACGCCGCGTCACCCGAATATGCCTCCGTACCCGACGTCGCGGCCGAGAAGCAGCACAGCCCTCGGGCCGGCACGGACAACCGCCCCGAAAGGCCCGCATGAACGCTCGCGGTACCCGCGTCCTGCGACTGGACGCGCTGGCCAGGGTGGAGGGCGAAGCGGCCCTCCACCTGCGCGTCCAGGAGGGCGCGGTCACGCAGACGCGGCTGCGCATCTACGAACCGCCGCGCTTCTTCGAGGCCTTCCTGGTCGGCCGGGGCCACACCGAACCTCCCGACATCACCGCGCGCATCTGCGGGATCTGCCCGATCGCCTACCAGATGAGCGCCTGCCGGGCCATCGAGGACGCCTGCGGTGTCACCGTGGACGGCCCGCTCGCGGACCTGCGCCGCCTGCTGTACTGCGGCGAGTGGATCGAGAGCCACACCCTGCACATCTACCTGCTGCACGCCCCCGACTTCCTCGGACGCGCGGATGTCGTGGAACTCGCCCGCGACCAGCGGGCCGCCGTCGAACGCGGCCTGAGGACCAAGCAGGCCGGCAACGCGATCCTCGAACAGCTCGGCGGCCGCGCCATCCACCCCGTCAACGTCCGGACCGGCGGGTTCTACCGGACGCCGGCACCGGAGGAACTCCGCCCCCTGGCGGAACGGCTGCGACGGGCGCGGGAGGACGCGCTGGAGACCGTCCGCTGGGTGGCGGCGTTCGACTTCCCCGACGCCGTGTGCGACCACGACCTGTTCGCGCTGCGCGATCCCGGCCGCTACGCCATCGACTCCGGGACACCCGCGGTCAGCACCGCTCGTGGACGGATCCCCGAGGTGCGTGAGTTCCCCCTGGCCGACTTCGAGGAGCATGTCCGGGAAGGGCAGGTACCGCACTCCACCGCCCTGACCGCCACTCTCGACGGCCACCGGTACCTGACCGGCCCGCTGGCCCGCTACGCCGTCAACGGCCGGTGGCTGCACCCGGTGGCCGCGGAGGCGGCGCGCGACGCCGGACTGGGCGACCCGGCGGCCGGCGCCGTCTGCGACAACCCCTTCCGGAGCATCGTCGTACGCGCCGTGGAGGTGGTACACGCCGTCGAGGAGGCCCTGCGGATCATCGACGGATACGAACGGCCTCCCCGGCCGGCCGTCGAGGTCCCGCCGCGCCGGGGGACCGGCGCCGGGGCCACCGAGGCGCCCCGGGGGCTGCTGTACCACCGCTACGCCCTCACGGAGGACGGAACGCTCACCGAGGCCCGCATCGTCCCGCCCACGGCCCAGAACCAGACGGCCATCGAGGAGGACGTGCGCAGGGTGGTCCAGGCACGCCTGGACCGGGCAGGGCCGGCCGCCGACGACGAGGAGCTCACCCACTTGTGCGAACGGGCCATCCGCAACCACGATCCGTGCATCTCCTGCGCCGCCCACTTCCTCGACATGACCGTGGAACGTCCTTGAACGGCCGCGTGGTGGTGATCGGTGTGGGCAATCCCCTGCGCGGCGACGACGGGGTCGGTCCGGCAGCGGTGGAGGCGCTGCGCAGCCGTGTGCCCGACGGCACCGTCCTGGCCGTCAGCGACGGCGAACCCGCGCGCATGCTCGACCTGTGGCAGGGCGCCGACACGGTGATCGTGATCGAGGCACTCCGCGCCCGGCCGGCCCGGCCGGGCGAGCTGCACACGCTCACGGCGGCGGAAGCGGCCGGCCGTTGCCCGGGCACGGCCAGCACGCACGCCCTCGGGCTGGGGGAGGGCCTCGCCCTGGCCGAGGCCCTCGGCCGGCTGCCACGCAGGCTCGTCGTGCACGCCGTGGAAGTGGCCGGCACCGAGCTCGGCGCCGGCCTGAGCGAAGCGGTGCGCTCGGCGCTCCCCGGCCTGGTCGACCGTGCCGTCGCCTCCCTGCGGCAGGCGCACGAACGCAACCACTGACGCCACACCCGGCCCGCTTCCTCCGCGGCGCGACCAGCCGCGCGCTCGTGGTCCAGCAGGAGCCGGGGCTTGCGCTCCAGCAGGTCGGCTCCGCGCAGCGCGGTGGCGAGACTGCGGCGCAGCCGCAACCGCAACCGCAGCCGCCCGGCCCGGCGCCACCCGGCGTCCGTGCACGCTCACGACGGTGCACCCTCCCGCGGCGGGCGGTGGGCGTCGATCAGATCGGCCGGGATCATGCCGAGCCGGCCGCGGGGCAGGGTGGTCAGCATCTCCCAGGCGCGGTGCCTGAGCGTCCGCCCGTGTACGAACAGTTCACGGGCCGTCAGCAGCGCGGTCCGTCCCTGAGCTCAGCGGCGTGCCGCCGGTACGGCGACGCGGTGCGCCGTGCGGCGGCCAGGCGCAGCCGGTGACCAGGGCCCACGGCGTGTCGTCACCGGGGTCGCCCCAGGGCGAGGCGGCGAGGGCAGCCCTCATCGTCCCCCGGCTGCACCCGGGCCGCGGTGCGGACGTGCCCGAGCAGCCGTACCGGCTCGGGGCGCCGGACACCGCCTGGCGCAGTCCGGCCCGCGCGGGTCCCCCCCCGGCAGGCGCTGGATAGGGCCGTCATGCCGTCGCACCAGGGCCGTTCGGCTCTTGGCAGGGAGGGTGAGAGGGGAAGACTGGCGCGGTAGGCAACTCGACCGAGTGGAGTCCGGAGGCCATCGTGAACGCGCACGAGAACTTCTCCGCGGAGGCCGAGGCCCGCCGGTCCGTGGCCTCCCGTCCCTGGAAGCCCGGTGAAGAGGCGCAGCAGGACATGCTGGTCCGCTATCTGGGAGCCGTCGCCACGGCCGCGGCCAGACACACCGGCACCGGGGCTTCGACGGCCCCGGCCCGCGGCACCGCCCGCCCGGCACCGTCGGCCCCCTCTCCCACGCGACCGCCCGCACCGCCGGAGGCCGGGCTCGCGCCGGTGCGGGACGTGATGGACGTGCCCGCCGCGTCCGTGCAGGAGGACCTGCCGTACCGCGACATCGCCCGCCTGCTGGCGAGCGAGCGGGCCGGCGTGGTCCCCGTCGTGGACGCCGAGGACCACGTGGTCGGCGTCGTCTCGGAGTCCGACCTGCTGGCGAAGATCGCCTTCGATGCCTCCGGTCACCGGCCCGGACCTATCGACAGGCTGCGCGAGCGCCGCCTGCACGGCAAGGCCCACGGTGAGACGGCCGCCGACCTGATGACGAGCCCGGCGATCACCGTGCTGCCGGGGGCGACGGTCGCCGAGGCCGCCTGGCTGGCGGCACTGTCCCGGCTGAAGCGGCTGCCGGTCACCGATCACGAGGGCCGCCTCGTCGGCGTCGTGCGCCGCGAGGCGCTGCTGCAGACGCTGATCAGGGACGACGCGGGCATCCGCGCGGAGGTCGAGGCCCGCATCGAGGCCTTCTGCCCTCAGGACGACCGGAACACCATCGGGGTGGCGGTGCACGACGGCATCGTGGAACTGACGGGACGCGTGCCGACCACGACGATGGACCGGCTCGTGGCCGAGGTCGAGGGGATCACCGACGTCGTCGAGGTGAAGAACCTCCTCACCGCCGCCTGACCCGTCTGCCCCCGCACAGCCACGCCCGGAGCGGACCTCGCACCGCGGAGGCCGGACCTCGCACCCCGGAGGCGCAGACCATGTCGCGAACCATCACCGCAGGTCTCGACGGCTCGCCCGAGAGCCGGGCGGCTGCCGAATGGGCGGCGCGCGAGGCGCGGCTGCGCGGCCTGCCGCTGAGGCTGCTCCACGTGTGGGAGCCCCCGCCCCTGCCCGTCGCCCGCGCTCCCGCGCCGGCCCCCGGGGCGGTCCGGCACCGGACCGAAGGGATGCCGCTCGACTCCGAGGAGGGCATCCGGCTGCGCCACCCCGGCATCGAGGTGGTGACCGATCAGGTCACCGGTGATCCGGCCGCATGCCTGGCCGAGGCGGCGGAAGGTGCCGAGCTGCTGGTCCTCGGCTCGCGCGGGATCGGCGGGATCGCCGGGTTCACAACCGGCTCGGTCAGCCTGTTCGTGATCGCCCACACCGTACGTCCCGTGGTGCTGGTCCGGGCGGGCGAGCAGGCCGCCGACGAGCACGGGACCGACCCGGCCGGCGTGCCGTCCGCGGGGACCCCCTTCCGGCCCGTCGTCCTCGGCCTCGACACCGGTGCCCCGGACGAGAGGCTGCTGGAGTTCGCCTTCGACGCCGCCGCCCGCCGGAACGCCCCCCTGCGGGTGGTGCACGGCTGGAGTCCGCCACCCACCTACCTGTACGGCATGTCCGCCGACCTCCATCCGCAAGGCTCCCTCGCGAGTCGCGAAGCGGCCGTTCTCACCGAGGTGCTGCGCCCCTGGAGGCAGAAGTTCCCGGACGTCCGGGTGATCGAGGCGAGCCGGTACCAGAACGCCGCGCCGGCCCTCGTCAGCGCCTCCCACGACGCCTCCCTGGTCGTCGTCGGCCGGCGTGTCCGCACCCGTCCCCTCGGCGCCCGCATCGGTCACGTCACCCATGCCGTCCTGCACCACGTCGCTGCTCCCGTCGCCGTCGTCGCGCACGGCTGAGCCGCCGTCCCGCACGGTGCGTCGCACCGTCGAGGACGACCCTTCCGTCTCGATCACGGCCTGACCCGATCCTTTTGCGACAGCCACCTCGCCGGGCACGCACCACGGCCGGAGCCGGTAGAGACGGTCCGCCGACAGGCACGGCCGTCGATGCGGCGGCTCGGCCACCCTGCCGGACACCTTCGTCGGCTACCGTGCGCTGGGATCGACGCCTGGTGCGGGTGGAGGAGCAGGGGATGAACGCGGCGGTGGGTGCCTCGTCGGGCCCGGGTGAGCTGCGGCGCCGCCTGGGGGCGGCCGATGCGGTGGTGATCGGCCTGGGGTCGATGATCGGGGCCGGGGTCTTCGCGGTGTTCGGCCCAGCGGCCGAGGCGGCCGGTTCCGGGCTCCTGTTCGCCTTGGCGCTGGCCGCGGTCGTGGCCTACTGCAACGCGACCTCGTCGGCCCGGCTGGCCGCCCGCCACCCCGAGTCCGGGGGGACGTACGTCTACGGCCGGGAGCGTCTCGGCGGCTTCTGGGGCCATCTGGCCGGCTGGGCGTTCGTGGTCGGCAAGACCGCCTCCTGCGCTGCCATGGCCCTGACCGTCGGCGCCTATGCGTGGCCGGGCCAGACCCACACGGTCGCGGTCGCCGCCGTGGTGGCGCTGACCGCGCTCAACTACACCGGGGTGCACAAGTCCGCCTTGCTGACCCGTGTCGTCGTCGCTGTCGTCCTTGCGGTCCTGGCTGCCGTGGTGGTCGCCTGCTCGACCAGCGGCACCGCCGATGCCGCGCTCCTGGACACCGGCGCGGACACGACCGTCGGCGGGACCCTCCAGGCCGCCGGCCTGATCTTCTTCGCCTTCGCCGGCTACGCCCGGATCGCCACGCTCGGCGAGGAGGTGCGGGATCCCGCCCGCACCATTCCCCGCGCGATCTCTCTCGCGCTGGGCATCACCCTCGTCGTGTACGCGGCGGTCGCCGTGGCCGTGCTCGCGGTGCTGGGGCCGGACGGCCTCGCGCGAAGTGCCGCGCCGCTCGCCGAGGCAGTGCGGGCCGCCGGTGTCCCGGGTCTGGCTCCCGTCGTGCGCGCAGGCGCGGCCATCGCCGCGCTCGGGTCGCTCCTCGCACTGATCCTCGGCGTCTCGCGCACCACGTTGGCCATGGCCCGCGACCGTCACCTTCCGCGAGCCCTGGCCGCGGTCCACCCGCGCTTCCACGTTCCCCACCGAGCCGAACTGGCCGTCGGCGCCGTGGTCGCCGTTCTGGCCGCGTCGGTCGACGTGCGAGGCGCGATCGGCTTCTCCTCCTTCGGTGTCCTCGCCTACTACGCCATCGCCAACGCGGCGGCGCGGACGCTGAGCCCGGACGAAGGACGACCGCCCCGCCTCGTGCCCGTCATCGGCCTCGCGGGCTGCGCGGCCCTCGCCCTCGCCCAGCCCCCGGCCACCGTGGCCTCCGGCGCCGCCGTCCTCGTCGTCGGGGCCGCCGTGTACGGCGTGCGGAAGGCCCTGGCCGACCGCTCGCGGCGCTGACCCTGCTGATCTCCGTCACCGCCCGGTCCATCACTCCCGCGGGCGGCGCCGCCCGCCGGCCGGTCCGTCGTGCGCTGTCCGGACGGCGGGCTGCCGCACCGCGCACCGCAAGCGTCCGGGAAGCGCGCCGCCCCGGCCCTTCCACCTCGCGCGCAAACGATCGGCGCCCCGGGTCGTGCCCGTCGGCCGGACGCTTCCCCCGGCCCCGGCTCCGTTCAGCGGCTCGCGGCAGCGCCTGGACCGGCGCACGACGGGGCCGACGGCGTTTCGGCCTGGCGGTGCCCCGGCAGAGGGATTAGCGTGGTTCACAGAGCGGTCGTGGTTCCGAAGTCGTTCGCCCGTGGTCACTTTGCCCGCGGGCGTTTTTGCTGCGCAGCCCTCTCCGGACCAGGGCGATTACCTCCGGACCCGCAGCATCACGCGGGCCCGACCCCCGTCGAAGGAGACAGGCATGGCACAGGGAACTGTGAAGTGGTTCAACGCCGAGAAGGGTTTCGGCTTCATCGCGCAGGAGGGCGGCGGCCCGGACGTCTTCGCCCACTACTCCAACATCACCGGTCAGGGTTACCGGGAACTGCAGGAGGGCCAGCGCGTGGAGTTCGACGTCACCCAAGGCCAGAAGGGCCCCCAGGCGGAGAACATCCGCGTCATCTGATCCGGCACCCGGACGGGCCCGGTCCCCCGGCGTCTTGGAGGGCGCCGGGCCCGCCCGCATCCCGGTGCCGCGCCCCGACCCGGGCCGGCCGATCGACCTCCGTCCCGTCTTGCCGGTGGGCAGCTCCCGCACCCGCGCCGCCGTATCGGCGACCAGCTGCACGGCATGCGCGGGCGAGGCGTCCGCGAGGCGCTCCACCAGGCCACGATTCCGCGCACGCGCGTCCTGGTCTCCCGTTCGCAGCTGACGCAGGCCGCGGCGAAGGAGATCGGACTAGAACCCAATGGTCAGACCGTGAGGGGCGATCCGTATCTCGGCGCGATGTCATGCCGTGTGTTAGTGTCATGCGCTTGCGTGGTCGTCGCGGTGGGCGATTCTGCCTGTTCGGTTCCGCTTGTGCGTGGGCTGTTCAATCCTGCCGGGCCTTCCTCGGTACGTTCCCCTGCGGAAGGCTGTTCTTGAAGTATCCCGATGACTCCGGCATCGCTCACGGTGGTCCCGCCCAGCCCGAGGCCACGACCCCGGCGGCGTCCCCGGCCGTCTCCTTCGCAGGTCTGGGACTGCCGGTGGAGGTGCTGCGGACACTGAGCGGACTGGGGGTGCGCGAGCCCTTTCCGATCCAGGCCGCCACACTGCCCGATGCCCTGAAGGGGCGCGATGTCCTGGGGCGCGGGCGCACCGGATCGGGCAAGACGCTCGCCTTCGGCCTGCCGCTGCTGGCACGTACGGCCGGGCGGCGCGCCGAACCGAAGCAGCCCCTCGCTCTGATTCTTGTGCCCACCCGGGAGCTGGCCCAACAGGTCACCCAGGCGCTGGCGCCGTACGCCGAGGCACTGCGGCTGCGGATGGCCACGGTCGTCGGCGGCATGTCGATCGGCCGGCAGGTCGCCGCGCTGCGCCAGGGAGCCGAGGTGGTCGTCGCCACCCCCGGGCGCCTGCACGACCTGATCGAGCGCAACGCCTGCCGCCTGGGACGGGTCAGGATCACCGTGCTGGACGAGGCCGACCAGATGTGCGACTTGGGATTCCTGCCGCAGGTTGCCGACGTGCTCGACCAGGTGCACCCCGACGGTCAGCGGATGCTGTTCTCAGCCACTCTCGATCCCGACGTCGATCAGCTGGTCCACCGCTACCTCCACGACCCGGTCGTCCACTCGGTGGACCCGTCCGCGGGCACGGTCACGACGATGGAGCACCACGTTCTGGTCGTCCACGGCCCTGACCGCTACGCCGTCACCACGGAGATCGCCGCTCGTGACGGCCGCGTACTGCTGTTCCTCGACACCAAGCACGCCGTCGACCAGCTCACCCGGCATCTGCGGGCCAGCGGGGTGCACGCCGGGGCCCTGCACAGCGGCAAGTCCCAGCCACAGCGCACCCGGACCCTGGCGCAGTTCAAGAACGGCCAGGTCACCGTTCTGGTGGCGACCAATGTCGCGGCCCGTGGCCTGCACGTCGACGACCTCGATCTCGTGGTCAACGTCGACCCGCCCACCGACCCCAAGGACTACGTGCACCGGGCGGGCCGCACCGCCCGCGCCGGTGAGTCCGGCATCGTGGTCACGCTCGTACCGGCGGGCCAGCGCCGCGAGACGAGCCGAATGATGGCCGAGGCCGGCATCGAGGCGACCGTCACCAAGGTGCGCTCCGGCGAGGCGGAGCTGAGCCGGATCACCGGCGCCAAGGCTCCCTCCGGCATCCCGCTCGACGGCGGGCCCGCCGTTCCCCGGCCCAAGAACACCAACGCTCCCTTCCGTGGCCTCGGCACCAGCAAGGACACGTCCCGCGGCGCCGGCGGCAAGTCCCGAAAGGCCGGCGAGGCCCGCAAGCTCGCCGAGGCCCGTAAGGCGGCCCTGGTGCGTCGCAACGGCTGAGAGCCGGTGCGCTGGCAGCGAATCTCGTGGCCAGGGATCGACAACCATCGGCCCAGTCCGAAGCCCGTCCTGCGCCCCGAAGCGAACGCCCTCGGCAGTGAGAGGGATACCCGCCGAAACGGAACAGGATGATGTTGCCGGCGCCCCGCACTGCGCTCGGCATGACAAGCTGTGCTTGCCCATCCCCGAACCCAGGAGGTCACCATGACCGCAGAGCCCACGTCTACGGAAGGTTCGGAGCCGGCTGCCCCCGAGACGTCCCCTCTGGCGCCGGACAGCGACGGCAACTACGACCTCAAGCGCAAGTTCCGCGAAGCCCTGGCGCGCAAGCGCGGTGCGCAGGCGGACGCCGCCGATGCTGCCGTCAACCCGGATGCGTCGAAGGTGCGCGCGGCGCACGGCCCGGCTGCGAGCCAGCGGTCGTTCAGGCGCAAGAGCGGTGGCTGAGTCGATCAGTCCCGCGGTCCGGCCGGCTCAACCAGCACTCTGAGCGCCACCACTCGCGCGCCCCGTGCAGTGGCCCGCAACGTCCCCTGTGCGCGCTGCGGGCGAGGCCTGGCCGGCGGTCTCGCCTGTGGGAAGGGCCCAGCCGCCGTCGGCGCGGGTCGGTGGCGCCTCCGTGCTGGAGTTCCGGCCAGGACGTCCGGCCGCCGACGCTGCACGGTGGCCGGACGTGGCTGACGGCCCGGTGCGACGCCGGCGCGTCTGGCCACCCCCGTCGGCGTTGCCCCCGAGCCGTCCGCATCAAGCAACGCCGATGAGAAACTCGCCGGCCCGCGCTGCCTGACCGAGCAAGCCACGCCCGGCCAGTGTGACGAAGCGCCTCGTCAATTCGAGAAGGGCCATGCCCGGCAAGCGGGCCCTCTAGCTGTGCGCGCACACGGCACGGACACCATCGAAGTCCTCGCCGACCCTCGCCAGAGCCATCGTCGGGGTCGTCCGACGACGCGGTCCACCGCCGGCGCCCTGTCGAGCAGGGGCAGCAGCTCGTCGCTGCATGTATGTGTTTCGGCCCTTGCTCATCTCCCGATCGATGTGCGATCTTAGTCTCATTCCAGCCATGGAAACGTTTCCGTGAGGAGGTGGGGCGGATGGCCACGATCAAGGATGTCGCGGCACGAGCCGGCGTCGCGCTGGGTACCGCATCCCGTGTGCTCAGCGGCAGCAGTCAGACTTCGGCCGACTCCCGTGCCCGTGTGCTCGCGGCCGCCGCCGAGCTGGGATACATCGCCAACGGCCCCGCCCGTTCGCTGCGGCGTGCCCGTACGGACGTGCTCGGGTTGCTCGTCTCGGACATCCGTAACCCGTTCTTCTCCGAGCTGGCTCACGCCGCAGAGCAGGAGGCGCGCCGCCACGGATACACCGTGCTGCTGGCCAACGCGAACGAGGACGCCGAGCAGGCCGACGCATACCTTCGGACCTTCGCCGCTCAGCGCATCGACGGCCTGCTGTTCTCCCCGCAGAGCACCGTCTCGCCGCAGGTTGCCGCCACGCTCGCGTCCGGACTGCCGGTCGTGTTCCTCAACCGCACGATCGAGGGCGTCGACGCCCCGCTGTACGGCACGGACAACGCTCAGGGCGTGCAGCAGGTGCTTGCCTGGCTGGAGCGCCGGGGCCACCGCGACGTCGCCTTCATCGGAGGCCCGGACTCGATCTCCACCGGCGCCGAGCGCCGCGCCGCCTACCTCGCCGGGCGCCAGGCACACGGCATCAGCACCGACGACAGGCTGCTCGACGCCGGTGACTTCCTGGCTGGCGGAGCGGCCGAGGCCATGTCCCGCATCCTCGACCGTGGCGTCACGTTCACGGCCGTGTTCGGCGCGAACGGTCTGACGACCCTGGGAGCCGTGCGCGCCCTGCGTGAGCGGCTCGGCGCAGAACAGGCCGCCCGTATCGAAGTCGTCTCCTTCGACGACCTCGACTGGTTCGAGTTCGCCTCTCCGCCCATCAGCGCGGTGCGCAACGACGCGTCGTCGATCGGCCGGCTCGGTGTACGCGGGCTCGTCGACCTCATCGCCGGCCGCGCCACACTCGGACAGCGTGTCCCCACCACCTTCGCCGACCGGTCCGCGCAGGACATCCGATGAGCACGCGAATCGCCCTCGGCGCCGCCCCCACCGAGGACGCCGGCTTCCTCAGCCCTCCGCGTCGTCAAGGCGCAACGGTGCAGCCCACCTCGAGACCGACGCCGTCGACGGTGATGCCGCCCTGGATGCTTTCCTCTCCCACGATCCCGGCGTCTTCACAGGCACAGCCGCCGAGGTGGAGAGCACTCCTCGGGGCCCGGCGCCGAGCGTGCGATGCCCGGCAGGGCCGTCGCCTGCGCTTACGCGATCGCGCAGCGTGCGACCAACACCCGCACGAGGCACCCACCGTCGCTGTCACACCAGACCCAGCACCACAACCTCCGTCCCCAGTTCGACGGCAGGCAGTGCGCCCGTCCTGAAAGGAACCACCGATGAGGGTCGCCCTCGGCGCGGACCACGCCGGATATCCGCTCAAAGATGCCGTCCGGCAGGCCATTGAGGCTCTCGGTCACGAGGTGATCGATTGCGGCACCCACAGCTGCGACCCTGTCGACTTCCCGGACATCACCCGCAGCACCTGCGAGGTGGTGCTCTCCGGCTCCGCCGATCGGGCGGTGCTCGTATGCGGCACCGGCCAGGGCGCCGTCATGGCCGCCAACAAACTGCCCGGCGTCCGTTGCGGTCTCGCCCACGAGCCCTACTCCGCCCACCAAGCAGTCGAGCACGACGACGCCAACGCCATCGCCATCGGGGCCTGGCTGGTCCCGCACGCACTCGTGCCCGACATCGTCCGTGAGTTCCTCGGTGCCGTCTTCGACGACGACGAAGAAACCCGCCGCCGGGTCGCCAAGCTCAACGCGCTCGACGCCCTGACCTCGGCCTCCTGACAAGCCGCCCGCACACCCCTTGAGCGGGTGAACTCTCTCTTCCGCTGACACCGAAGTGCCCCGCCCGCGAACGACTGCGCCGGGCGCCTGTTCGTCATGCCCAGAAGCACGCAGTCAGAGGATCCGGCCTCCTCCTCGTGCGGCCCCATCCTCCTCACTGCGCAGACGCCGGCTTCTCTCCGGCAACCCACCAAGGAGATCCCCCATGTCCATCAGCGCCCCCGCCGGACGGCGAAGCGTGCTCGGCTCCAAGGACCGCGTCAAGACAGCAGTCGCCGCGGGCCTCGGCACCAGCGTCGAGAACTACGACTTCATCGCATACGGCACCGCCTCCGCGCTCTACTTCGGAGCGGTCTTCTTCCCCGAGAGCGACCGGTTCGTCGGCACCCTGCTCTCCTTCGCCACCCTCGCCGTCGGTTTCGTCATGCGACCGCTCGGAGGAGCCATCGGCGGCTACTTCGCCGACAAGGTCGGCCGCAAACCCGTCCTCGTCACGGCGATGCTCGTCATGGGTGCCGCCACCTTCCTCATCGGCGCGCTGCCGACCTACGGACAGGTCGGCGTGCTCGCACCGATCCTGCTCGTGGCCCTCCGCATGCTGCAGGGCCTGGCATTCGGTGCCGAATGGGGCGGTGCGATCACCATGGCCTACGAGCACGCGCCATGGCACCGCCGCGGCATGTTCGCCGCGATCCCCCAGTCCGGCAACCCTCTGGGCATTGCTCTGGCCAGCGGCGTGTTCGCGTGGAGTGACACCCTCGACGGCAACTGGCAGTGGCGGACGCCCTTCCTGCTCAGCGCCGTCCTGGTGATCGTCGCGCTGATCGTACGTTCCCGTCTCACGGAATCCCCCGAGTTCCAGGAGGCCCAGGCAACCGGCAAGACCGAGAAGAACCCGCTCCTCGCGACCCTGGCCGGCGATTGGCGCGGCATCGTGCGTGTCATCGCCTTGCGCGTCGTGGAATCCTTCGCCTACTACTCCACCGCGACCTACCTGCTCAACTACATCACCGAACGCCACCCCGACCTCCGGCCCGTGGCCCTCAGTGCGATCACCGCCGCCAGCGTCCTCGCCATGGCAGTCACCTTCCTCGCCGGCGCACTCACCGACCGCATCGGACGCCGCCCCATCTACATAACGGCCTGTACGGCGGCGATCCTCTTCGCCTTCCCGATGTACCTGCTCACCAACTCCGCCCGACCCGCGCTGGTGGTGACGGTGTTCATCATCGGCATCGGCCTCATCCACGCATCGCTGACAGGAACCCAGGGCTCTCTGCTCACCGAGCAGTTCCGCACCGCCACCCGTACCTCGGGCGCCTCGCTCGGCTACCAGGTCGCCGCGGCCATCGGCGGCTTCGCACCACTGCTCGCCGCCGCCCTGGTGGGCGCCTTCGGGTGGCCGGGCGCGGCGCTGCTCTACCTCGGCGCGGCCTTGATCGGTCTCGTCGGCATCCTCGCGACCAAGGAGACCTGGGGCCGCCAGGAGCGGGAGCGGGTGCTCCGCCTCGTTGCAGAAGAAGGCCGTGCCCAGACCGCGGCCGGCACTCCGGTGAATGCCGTCCTGCCGCCCTCGCCTGGCTCTCGGTGAACTCGTCGCGGCGACGGTGTCCGCGCGGGTGGGGGTGCGGGCTGAGTTGATCCGCACCCGTGTGGAGCAGACGGCCGCCATCACGTAGCCGATGCCGCGCGCTTCCAGGCCGGCGACGAAGCCGAGGGTCCTGCCCGTGGGCTTCGTCGCCGGTCACTCGCGTCGCCTCCAGCAGGCTTCGCGTGCGTACCCCGCGCCGTAGGCCGCCTCGACGCGTGCGCCGACGCGAGCCGCCTCGCGCTCCTCGGTGGTCTTCCCCGTCGGTATCGGTCAGTGGCTCGACGGCGGGCGCAGGCGCACGGGGACGGAGGCGTGTCCGTTGCTGATGAGGCTCGGCAGCCTCTTCAGCGCGGTTCGTTCCGTGGCGAGTTGGGCGTCGGGGAAGCGTTCGAAGAGCAGGCGCAGCGCGGTGGCGACTTCGAGCCGGGCGAGCGGGGCACCGAGGCAGAAGTGAACGCCGTGTCCGAAGGCGAGGTGTTCCTTGCTGGGGCGTGTGGCGTCGAAACGGTCGGCCTCCTTGTGCCAGTCGGGGTGGCGGTTGGCGGCCGCGTAGGAGGCGAGGATCGCCTCGCCGGCCTTGATCGTCCGCCCGCCGGGGAGAGGGATGTCGGTGCGGGCGTAGCGCAGGGGAAGGTGCTTGACCGCGGGCTGGTGGCGCAGGGTCTCCTCGACGACGTCCTGCCAGGTGCAGCGGCCTTCCCGGATGTGGGCGAGCTGCTGGGGATCGGTCAGCAGGGTGGTGATGGCCTGGTCGATGACGTTGACGGTGGTCTCGTATCCGGCGCTGATCATCAGCAGGAGCGTGTCGCGTAACTCGGCGTGGCGGAGGGCGGAGCCGTCTTCCTCGTCGCGGGTGGCGATCAGCAGCGAGGTCATGTCCTCACCGGGCTCAGTGCGCTTGGTCTCGATCAGGGCGTCAAGCAGGCCGCGGAGGGCGGCGGTGTTCGCGGCCTGCTCCTCGGCGGAGAGGTGGGTGGCGAACACATTGTCCACCACGGTGCGGAATTCGGTGCGCTGGTCGGCGGGGACTCCCATGAGCTTGCCGATGACAGCGATCGGGAGCGGGTAGGCGAGGTGCTCGCGCAGGTCGACCGTCTCGCCGGCCGGGAGGGCGTCGAGGATGCCGTCGACGAGGGCCTCGATGTCCGCCTGGAGGGCGGCGGTGCGGCGGGCGGAGAGGGCGGGGGCGACCATGCGGCGCAGCCGGCTGTGATCCTTGCCGTAGGCGGTGAACATGTTCTCCACCGCGACCCACAGGGCCAGCGGCCAGGTGGCGACGGTCTCGGCGAAGGCCGGCCAGTGGGCGCGGCCGTCCTTGGAGACGTCCTTGCTGGTCAGGAGCTGCTTGAGGAGGGCCGGGTCGGAGACGGCCCAGGCGCGCACGCCGAGGATGTCCACCGGCGTCGCCGGGCCGCGCTCGCGCAGGGCCTGGTGTTCGGCGTCCGGGTCGGATCCGGTCGGGTCGAGGACGAGTATCTGCTGTTCGGACACGGCTGGGTCTCTTTCAGCTTGTGGCGAAGGTGACGGGCAGGGCGGCCAGGGAGCGGGGCGCCGGACGACGTCGTCCCGGTGGCCGTCGGGGTCCATCTCGGGCAGAGCGTCGAGGACGTGGGGGATGGCGGCTTCGGCGATGAGGGACGCGTGCGATCCGGCCGGGCCGCTGTGCGGGCCGGTTCCCCAGGTGAAGTGGGCCCGATTGCGCACGAGTTCCGGGTCCGTCCGCCGAACGTATTGACTCCAGCAGGCGGAGTAGGTCGGGACAAGGCCACCGCGCACCTCCTGCGTCGGACTGCCCGTTCACCATGGAGAGTTGCACGGTGGCTGCCCCATGCGCAGGGAGCGGAGACCGTCACCGGATGCACGCCCCGGGCATCCGCCGGCGCACACCCGCACGGTGATCGCCTACACCATCACGCGCGGCGCCATCTCCGAGCGTGTCGTTGCACGCGATCTGAACCGGCTGATGGACAACGGGCTCGGGTCTTCGTGACGGACGGCGCGGCCTCGTTCTCCGATCGCGCCGGCCGGCTCCAGCCGGCGGAAACAGCGGCTTCCGCGCTTCCGGGTGCCCCCGACGGGCGTCTCGTCACCGCAGGAGGGCGCATCGCCCCTCGTCGCCGGCCCGCAGCGGCATCACGGGCCGCGGTGCACTCCCGTCGTGCTCAGGTGTCACGGCGTTTCCGCGCGGGGTCCTCCCACGCCGGGTCCACGGGGATGTTCCAGCCCCTCAGCATGGAGAGGATCTCCGCCCGGGTCCTCGGCAGGGCGAACCGGAAGGCGCGGTCGAGGACCGCTTTGCTCTCCAACAGGTTCTCCAGGAAGGTGAAGTGGGCCGTGTCCACCAGCTCGCCCGCGGGACTCTCCTCCAGGCCCTCGATGAACTCGAAACAGCGCGCCAGGAAGTCCTCCTCTTCGGGGGTCGGCTCGGCGGACATCATCAGGGGCTTGAACAGCGGGTAGACGAGTACCTCGGACAGGAACGTCCCGGGGTGGGTGTTGACCTGGTCCCAGTGGTTCACCTGCGACGCACGCATGCCGTGCCGTCGGGCCGCCTCGTCGACGTGGGGAACGACCTCGGGCAGGAGCCGCACCAGCCGCTCCACCAGTTCCCCTGAGGGAATTCCCTGCATATCCGTACTCCTTCGTTGCGAGCAGCAAAATACCGCGCCGCCGGCCGGGTGGGCTTCCGGCCGGCGGCGTCCTCGGCAAAGGGTCAGGCCATCGGAGCGACTATGTAGCAGTCACCGAAGAGGACGCACCCCGCGCCCTGTCCGTCGGGGACGACGTCCAGCGGGTCCGTCAGGGACTCCGAGAGCTGCTTGGTCGCCTCCTTGACGCCGTAGTTGTAGATGTCCGCCGGGTACTGGGCGGCACTGAGGGCGCCGCCCACCACCCCGAACGCCTTGGCGAAGCCCCGTCCCTTGATCCTTTCACCCGAGGGCACGGCCCGCTGGGGCGCCCTGGGATGGAGGTTCTCGGGCACGGCGAACTTCTGCCCGGTGACCTCGCTCATCGATTCCGCCGAGATGACGGTCTTGATGAGTTTGGACACCGTCTTCGCGAACTCAGGCTTGGCCTGCACGTTCTTCGTCACCACTCCGGCGACGTCGTCCGCGTTGAGGGCCGTCCAGAGTTCCTTCGACTCGTTGAGCGCGACCTTCCGGTCGGCGTCGGAGAGGATGCCCTTCCCGGTGCCCTCCTTGGCCTTGCGGTCGTCCTCCAGCAGGTCGCGCAGACCACCCAGCTTGGCGACGGCCTTCTCGATGTGCCACTTCGTTCCGTCGCCGCCGAAGCCCTTGCCCTCGTTCATCTCCTCGATCAGCGCCGTGGCCGTCTTACCGTCGCCCTTCACGTCCGAATCGGCGACCATCGGCCGGATGTACAGCTCCTCGATGATGTCCTTGAGACGCTGGTTCTCCACCGGAGGCATGTAGGCACGCTTCTTGTGCATGCCCGGGTTGGGATTCTTCTTCGGCTTCGGCGACTTGGGGACGACCCTTCCGCCCACGCAGGTCCCGGGCGGGGCTGTCCGGCAGTACTCCATCATCTCCGGGTCGTAGTTGCCCGTCGGGTCGCTGCGGCGCAGCGGGTTGTTGTGGCCGTAGGCGTAGCCGTTGAGCTGCTGCGGGTCCGAGGGGTCGACCACCGCGTCGGCGCTGAGGAAGCGGCCCGTGTCCGGGTCGTACTCCCGGGACCCGAGATGGGTGAAGCCGGTCGCGTCCTGAGTGCCGCCGACGAAGCCCTTGGTCCCCGGCCAGTTCCCGGCCGGCAAAGTCGTGCCGCGTGCCCCGCCGAAGGGCAGGTTGCGGCGCTGCACCATGGCCTGGGTCGCCGCGTCGACGGCGAGTTCGCCGGTGCCGTGGTGGTCGCCGATCACGAACGACAGCGTGCCGTCGTCCTGGCGCACGGCACTCGCCCCACCGAGGTCGTAGTACCGGCGTGCCGTCGTCTTGCCGGTCGACTTGGTCCAGGTGATCTCGGTCGCGCCCAGGTACAGCGTCGAACTGACACCGGGGACACGGCTGATCAGCCGCTTGCCGTCCGCGTCGTACAGGTACTCGGTGACCGAGGAGCCCTTGGTGACCGAGGCGAGGTTGCCCTCGGAGTCCCAGACGAACGACTGCTTCGCCCCGCCGCTCGGGGTGCGGGACTCGGTGCCGCCGCCCGGCTCGTAGGTGTAGGTGTCCTTCCCGGTCACGGCGCCGGTGGAGGAGACCGACGTCAGGGTGTTCGGCTGGTTCTTCCCGTTCTCGTCGTAGCGGTACGTGCGGGTGACGTCCCCGCCGGTCTTCCCGGCGGGATCGTGCAGGGTGTCGGTGTCGCGGTTCCCGGCCGTCGTGTAGGTGAACGACTGCCAGTACGGGCCGGGTCCGCCGAGGGCGGTCTTGCCGGGGTCGCTCGCGCAGTCACCGGCCGGGGTCCACGCCTCGGTCAGCCGCTGGAGGTAGTCGTAGCGGAAGCACTGCCGGTCCGTGCCCTGGCGCGAGGCGTCGGTGGCCGAGGTGACGTTGCCCGCGTCGTCATAGGCGTAGGTGACCGCACGGTCGACCCCGGGAACGCCCTCGCGTTCGGCCCGGCTGGTGGACAACAGCTGGGTGCCCGGCTCGTAGGTGTTGTTGATCCAGGCCCGCTTGCCCGCGCTGCCCAGCTCCAGCTCCTCCAGCTTCCCGGTGAGGCTGTAGCGGGCGTTGCCGACGTAGGTGCCGAGACCTTCGGCCTTCACCACGCGCTGCAGACCGTCGTAGGTCGGCGCGACCACCTCGGCGGGCAGGTTCCCCGCCGCCGGGTAGCTGGCGGACTTGACCGTCCCGTCCAGGTTGTATGTGGTGTTGGTCTGGTAGCTCACCCCTGCCGTGCCGCCGAGTCCGGGTTCCGACGCCGGGATCGACACGGTGGTGCGCAGCGGCCGGTACAGGTTGTCGTACGCGTTGATCGTCTGCGTGTACTTCGCACCGCCGGCGCCGCCCACGTAACGGGTGGAACTGCCCAGGTACCCCGTGCGCACGGTGTCGAAGGTCCAGGAGGCCAGCAGCGGCCCCGTGGTCGAGTCTTCCCGGGTCTCGGTGTGCCTGCCGAGCCGGTCGTAGACGAAGGCGAGCGTCTTCTTGCGGCCGACGTCCGTGGTCGTGGTGACGCGGTCGGCGTCGTCGTACGTCGTCCTGGTGGTGCCGGAGTCGGGGTCGGTGGAGGTGAGCTGACGTCCGAGCAGGTCGTAGGTGAAGGAACGGATCGTCTTGTCCGGGCTGGTGACCTTCGTCAGGTGCCCGTTGGCGTCGTGCTCGTAGAGCGTGCTGTCGAATGCGCCGGTCGGCGACGCGCCGTGGAACTCGCGCAGTTCCGTGACCTGGCCGGCCGCGTCGAGCACCGTCGCGGTCGGGGTGGCGCCGGCCGGCGGGTCGACGGTGACCAGGTCGGCGCTGTGGGTGGTCGTGGTGCGGGACAGCTCCACGCCCACGCCGTTGCCTCGGAGCGCCTTGCTGACGGTCTGGCGGCCGAGACCGTCGTACTCGTTGACCGTCTGGGAGTCCACGGCACCTTGTTCGGTCACTCCGAAGAGCGTGCCCGTCGGCGCACCAGTCGCGTAGTAGGGCGCGTACTTCCGCTTGACCAGGCCGCGTTCGTCGTAGAACGTGTCGTCGATCAGGCGTCCGCCGTCGGGGCCTGCGGACTGCGACTGCCGGGGCCGCAGCCAGCCGTCGTAGAGGATGTACGACGCCTGCTGGCTGCCGTCGTTCAGCAGCTTCTTGGCGACGACCGCGGCGATGGAATTTTCCTTGATCTGGTAGCCGTACTCCAGGCTGGGCGTCGGGCTGGATGCCTTGGGACGGTTGGCGAGCCAGGCCTTCGTGAGCCGGCCCAGCGCGTCGAACTCCGCGTCGCTGCGCTTGCCGTTGGCGTCGATCGTGGCGGTGGGAAGCGAACGGACGCCGTCGAACTCCGTCACGACGGACTGAGCGCTGGACGGGGTGCCGGCGACGAGTTCGGTGCCGGTCACGGTCAGTGTGCCGGGCTTGGTGGTGGTGGCCGCGGTGAAGACGGTCGTACTGGTCGCGCCGGACGAGTCGGAGGTGGAGCGGGCCCGCCCGTACTCGTCGTAGCTGGTGCTCTTCCACCGGTACCGGGGCGTGGTTCCGGTGTAACCGACCAACTCCTCCGACTTGGTGAGCAGGCCCCGCGTCGGCGCGGCCCCGAAGCCGAGGGAGTCGTAGGTGTTGCGCTTGCGGGAGAGCAGGTGCGCCGGGTAGGTGACGGCCGTGCCACATGCCACGTCCAGGACCTCGACCTGCTGGGGCAGGGCGCGCAGCCAGTTGGTGGCGTTGTCGGCGTACGTGGTGGTCGTGCACTGCTCGTCGCCGGACGCGGCTTCGCCGAGATCGCTCTCCTTGATGACCCGGCCCTCGTCGTCATAGGTCGTCGCGGTGGAGGTCTGCTGCCAGGTGCCGTCGTGCTTCCGGGCCCAGGAGCGGGTCGCAGACGTACCGGTCAGGTTCGCGGTGACCGTGCCCCAGTCCCGTACCCGCTTGGCGGTCTCCTTGCGCCACGGGGTGTTCAGGGTCTTGCTCTCCACCGTACCGTCCGGCGCGGTGTACTCGACCGTCTTGAGTTCGGTCCCCTGGAAGGCTTCGTGGTCGACGACGTCGCCGCCCTCGCCGTCGGGGACGGTGACGGACTTGCTGCCGCCCGCGGCGTTCTTGCGGTCGCCGTCCATGCCGCGCAGGAACAGGTGCTCGGTCAGCGAGCGCATGCCGGCCCAGCCGCCGGTCTGTACCTTGACCCGGCCGTAGCCGTGCCACTGCGACCAGGTCCGGTACTGCTCCTTGGTCAGGCCGTCGTCGTCGGCGTAGTGCCAGGCGGCGCCGTCGAGGTAGGAGTACGTGGTGACCATGTCGTCGCCGCCGCCGGTGCGGTCGGTCGCGGTGACCTGGGTGACGACGTACTTGTTGAACCACTCCTGGACCGGGTCCGCCGCACCGGCGGGCTGCCAGTACTGCGGGAAGCAGCGGGTGGTGTTCGTCTCCGGGTCGGGCAGCGCGTCGAAGTCGCACTCGGGAGCCGAGTAGGCGACGTCGATCGACCCTCCCGACTCGTCGGAGACGTTGGACAGCCGGTACTTGATGAAGGGCGCGACACCGTCGCCGAGCCGGTCGAGGCGGTTGGGCGCCTGCTTGTAGCCGAAGGTCACCCTGGGCAGGGTGATCGAGGGGTCCGCGGACAGACCGGTGTGCTGGACGGAGTCCAGGAGCAGGGCGCGGTCGATGTCCGCGTCACCCCACTTCTGGGTGAACGTCCAGGCGTCGGCGTCGGCGTAGCCGCCCGAGGGCTGCAGGATCTGGGTGGTGACCTTGGAAAGCCGCTTGCGGGACCAGAAGGACGGGGCGAAGCGGCCCTTGTCGCAGTCGGTGCCGGTCTTGCAGTTCAGGTAGTACGGAGTGTCCTCCCAGCGGTCGGGGTTCTTCTCGATCTCCGTGGCGGCGCAGTCGGCGGCCGCGGCCTCGATGCACCGCTCGGTGTTGGTGAAGAGGACCTTGCCGACGGCCTTGGCGGTGAACAGCGTGTCGCTGCGCCGGCCGTACTCGATGCGGTCGATGACACCGCCGCGCTCGTACGACGTGTCGTCGGCGGCCACGCGGTTGCGGCCGTAGGAGTTGGTCTCCGGGCTGTACCAGTACGACATGGCGTTGCCGTTGAGGTCGACGACGTAGTCGAGGTTCCAGCGCCACGCCTGCTGGCACCAGGACGTGGCGAAGGTGGCCTGGTGGCAGGGTTCGCCGGTGTCGTTGCCGAAGACGGGGACCGTCCAGGCGGACTTGGTCTCGGGCTTGCCCGCGCTCCAGCCGGGGAGGCGGTTGTAACCGAAGAAGTACTGGAGACCGTCGGTGGTGGTCACCTTCCAGTACTCGCCGTCGTCGTCGCCGTTGGCCCGGTCCGCGCCGGTGAGCTTCTCGACGCGGGTGCCGTCGTCGTTGCGGATCCGCCAGGTGTCCTTGCCCGCCGGGATCAGTTCGCCCGCGCGGCCGTTGAAGCTGATGGTGGCGTTGTCGTACCCCCAGCACTGATCGCCCGGGGCGTCGTCCTTGCTCCAGCTGCCGTCCTCGCCGCACGGCTTGTAGCGCCGCTCGATGAAGCCGGTGTTCATGTCGAAGCCGGAACCGACCCAGGAGGACTGGTTGTTGCTGGTGGTGGTCTGGCCGTCCACGGCGCCCGAGGAGTAGCCGAGGGACAGCTTGGGCAGCAGCCCTCCGGGCACGGTCGGGGCGGTCAGCGGGTAGGACCAGGAGAAGTCACCCGTCTGAAGGCTGGTCTGCCACATGGCGGACGACGACAGCGGTGTCGCGGTGTAGTCGCCGGAGCCCGTGGAGCCGCTGCCGGGGTCGGCCACGGCGGCCAGCACGACGGGGGACGCGGCGGGGCGCAGCGCGACGGAGTCGGCGGAGACCGTGCGCTTCTCACTGTCGTTGCGGCCGGCCACCGGGGCGGTCTTGCGGCAGCGGGGCAGCTTCGGCGTGGTCAGCGCGCAGGAGGGCAGGGTGACGAGACGCAGCCGGGCGCCGAAGTCGCCGCCGTACGCCTCGCCGAACGCGGAGTAGTCCAGGCTGACACCGACGCGCGGGGCACCGGAGTCCGTGCGCGCCGGGTCCGCGGCGCTGACGGAGAGCAGGACTCCGTCAAGGCCGAGACCGCGTGCACGGTCCTGCGGCAGGAGCCGCACCTCGGCCTTGGCGGGGTCGGTCGCCGCTGGTGCGGGCAGCAGCCGGACGGGCATGCCCGGAACACGCTGGGGCGTGGCGGCGGCACCCTTGGCCGGTGCGCCCGGGGCCTTCTTGCCGGACTCGGTACGGGAGGTGGCCGCGGGCGTGAGGGTGACCGTCGCGGTGCGGGCTGCCGGCCAGGCGGCGCGGAGCGCCCGGCGGTGCCCGGAGGCCAGTCCGTCACGCTTGCGCGGCTTGGTCCTGAGCGCTGTGCCGGGGACCGGGTGGTCGGCTTCGACGGGCGCCGTGTGCCTGGTGCCACCCGGTTTCGACGCGGCCAGCGCCGGATCGGCCTGGAACACCGAGCAGGCCATGAGCGCGGCCAGCGCCAAGGCGGTGGAGCGAGGGAGACGGGCCGCACGCAGCGGCCGTATGGGTCTGGACAACCCGATGGTTCCTTACGTCGGTGGGTGAGGGGGTCGATGGGCGTGGACGCCGGCGGGTGCGGACGTCGGTGGGTGTGGCTTGCTGCCGGTCGATCGCAGGGCCAGGACCCGTGGGCCCGGTCGTTGACGGGCCCACGGGTCGACGGGGACGTGCTGCCGACCGCTTCCGGACGGGTGCTACGGGCCCGGGACCGTGTCCAGGGACTCGCCGTTGCCGAGTTTGGCGATCTGGGCTTCACTCGCCACGCCGGAGAACAGCCACACGTCGTCGATCACGCCCGGCCAGTACTCGCCGGCTGTGCCGTTCTCCTTGTTGCGGCCGAACTGGAGCTGCTTGGTCGCCTGGAACGGCCGGACGTTGGACCGCCACGACATGGCGTCCAGCACCTGTTCCAGGTGGCCGTTGACGTACAGGCGCGCCTCGTCGGCGAAGGAGTCGTACACGACCGCCAGATGGTCCCACTCGAAGTCCGACTGGAAACTCGAGTGCCGTACCACGGGCCGGGACGCTGCCGTGTCGTCCGCAGTGGGGAGTTCGAGTTCGTAGCCGCCCTGGTTCTGCGGGTCCGCGGGGTCGGGGGCGTACCGCACGGTGAAGGCGCTGTTGACGGCTCCTTCCGCCGACAGGACGGTGACCTTCTTCTGCGGGCGTGCCGCGGTGCTCACCCATGCGGTCGCGGTGAAGCTCTCCTTGGTGTTCACGGGAACCGTCGCGGCGGCGGCGTAGTCGTCCACACCGTCCAGCACCAGACCGCCGGCACCGACCCAGCCGGCGCCCGGTTTCACGCTCGCCTGGGCGCCCAGGAGCGCGGGCCGGTTGCCGGCGCTGTCGTCGGGGCTCGACGCCGGAGTGCCGGCCGTCGTGGCGTCGAACTTCCAGCGCCCCTTGACCTGCGGGTGCTGCTTGAACAGGTCGCCGGCCTCGTCCTTGGAGACCACCCGGTCGTACAGGTGTACGTCGTCGACCTGCCCCTTGAAGAACGCGCTGGGCTTGCCGCCGTACGATCCGGCACCGACCTGCACCGCACCGGTGGCGTCCCAGGGCGCGGACGTGAACGGCACCGTGGAGACGAGCCCGCCGTCCACGAACAGCCGCAGTTCCTTCAGCGTGCCGTCGTAGACGCCGAGGAGGTGGTGCCAGCTGTCGCCGGGATACACCTGGTCGGCGGCGGGTTTGCCGAGGTTCGCCATGGCCCGGGTCGGATCGACGCCCGCGGCGTCGGAGTTGTAGCGGTTGAACACCCAGCGGCGGTACGAGGCGGAGTAGTAGAGCTCGAAGCCGCTCTGCTCCTTGCCGGCCTGGGTCGCGATGATCTGCGCTCCGGTCGGCTCCGTCCTGGGCAGTCTGGCCCAGGCCGACACCGAGAAACTGCGCAGGGTGTCGAGGTGCGGCCTGGCGGTACTCGCGTAGCCGTTGGTGGGAGAGCTGAGGTCCAGCGCGCCGCCGACGTTCCCCCCGGCGCCGAACGCACCGCCTTCGCCCTTGAGGACCAGCGGATCCACCTGGCTGGCGCCCTTGGCCACCAGGGAGGTGGCCGGGTCGTCGAAGTCCCAGGCCGCCTTGGCCGGACGGCCCGTGGTCAGGGGCTGCTGCTGGGCGAGCCGGCCGACGTCCTGAGCGTTCAGCGGGCGGTCGTAGACGGCGGTCTCGTCGATCGCGCCCTGCCACGCATCGCCGTAGGCGCCGTTGTACTTGGCGCGGCCGAACTGGAGGTTGGCGGCGGCGTGCCAGGTGCTGGTGACGGAGGCCGAGCCGGCCGGAGCGCCGTCGACGTACAGGGTGTACTTGCCGGCCCGCGCGTCACGGACAGCCGCGAGGTGCGTCCAGGTGCCGACCTGCGCGGGGGTGGACGACTGGACTTGCTGGACGCTGAAGTCCGCACCCGTCGCGTCCTTGGTGGGCACGCGCAGCGCCCAGCGTCCGCTGCCCTTGAGGTAACCGAGGTAGAGGCCCGCCTGGGTGGTGCCGTCGACGCTGACCGCGGTGGCGGTGGCGGAGTCCGAGTCCAGACGCACCCAGGTGGAGACGGTGAAGTCGCCCTCGGTGTCCAGCAGATGGGGGCCTGCGGCCGCGGAACCGTCCGTGGCGGCGCCGCCGTTCAGGGTGAGGGCGGTGCCGTGGACACCCGTTTCACCGAGTGCCGCGGTCCCGTCGAGGAGGACGGGCCGGGAGCCGCCACTGCCCGTGTCCTGCGTCGAACCGGATGAGGCGTCCAGAGTCCACGCGGCGCGTTCGGGCTGGCCGGTCGCCACACGGAACTGGTAGCTCGCGATCGTGCTGTCGTTGTTGTTGGCGTCCCAGGCCTGCACGTAGAGGTTGTTCAGTCCCGGACGAGTCGGCATCACGTCGATGGTGACGGGCCCGCCCGGGGTCGCGGGTTTGCGTTCGTTGGCCGCGGTCGGGTCCGCGTTCAGGCCGAACCAGTACTTGGTCACGTCCGAGGCGGTCGAGTCGATGGTGAAGCGGCCGTATCTGCCGACCCCGTCCAGCCACGGGTCGAGAGGGTCGTCGGTGCGGGATGCGGGGTACTCCGAGGAGGCCACGGACGGCGCCGCCGGATGCTTGGAGTCGTAGGTCAGGTAACAACCGGTCTGGGTGTCACCGGCATAGCTCCAGGGCCCCCACAGCTTGCCGTCCGAGGCACGTACGCTCCACGCCGCCGTGACGTTCTGCGGGATGTTCGACGGGAGGGTGATCGTGTACGCCTGTCCGGAGGCCTTGGGACCGATGCGGCCCGAGTTCCAGTGTTCCTTCCAGCCGTCGCCCGCGTTCCACTCGACCTTGAACTCCGCGTACACCTGGTCCTTGTCGGGGTCCGACAGGACGGCCGTCGCCTTGGGGATGACGTTGACCGCCTTGGGCGCCAGCGTGCAGGTGCCGCCGGGGCTCATGGTCAGCTGCGACTGCTTGGGCTGGCTCGGCGGGTTGTTGAACTCGACTCGCAGGAAGCCGTTGCCCGAGAACCGCTTCCACTGGTTCTCGGCGCTCTCGTTCGGTGCCTTCAGGCCAAAGGTGAGCGAGGTCTGCTTGTTGGCGGCGGCCCACACCACCGCGTCCTTGGCGTTGAACTCGATGTCGCCGTCCGGGCAGGAGGCCGTCGCGCCCTTGGCCGCGAGCACGGTCGGCATCTGGTCGATCCAGTAGCCCGTGGCCTTCTGGTCGTTCCAGGTGGTCGTGGAGGTGAGCGGCTTGGTCCGCCAGAACTCCACCGGTTGCTTCACGCAGTTGTAGGCGAACGTCTCGCGGACGACGAACTCGGCGCTGGTGATGCTCTTCCCCGCGAAGTTCGTCACGGGCAGCTTGTAGAAGAGGCGTTTGGCGTCATTGGTCGCGCACTTGAGGCCAGTGAAGTTCGGCGGGCAGAAGCCCAGACCCGCGTCGTCGGCACCGTCGAACTTGTAAGTCGGAATCGGGGTAGGCCCGGGAGACCATCGCGTAGGAGGACGCACGCGGCGAGGACCACGACGGGTCGATGAAGACGGGGTAGTGAGTGTCCTCACCGGAGAGCAACTCCGCATCCGGGGTGAGGCGAAGGGAGTCGCCGGTCACGGAGACGCGCACATCGGCCCGTGCCGAACCCTCGCCGGGGCCGTCGTACAGCTCGGCGGACGGCGCGCTGCGCGGACCGGAGTCCCCGGCCGGCCTCGCGGACGCGGCGGTGCTCGTGGACCGGGCCGACTTGGCGGCGGGCGTCGTCGGCCCGTTCGCTTCGGTCGTGCTCGTTGCCCGGACGTCACCGGGCTCACGGGAGTCCCACATCACGGGCTGCGCCGCCTCGAAGGCCACGCCCCCCGCCTGGGTGTCAACCGCCTCGATCCCCCCGGAGTCCGTGGAGCGGACGGTGAGCCCTGCGCCCGTCATGGGCAGTTTCAGTTCCGCGAGCGCCGGGTTGGCCGCGGCCTCGGCGCTCTTGACGACCAGGACCTGGGAGAAGCCGTCGGGTTCGGCGGTCAACCGCAGGTCCACGTCCGGGAAGACGTCCGGATAGGTCACCGACGGTCCGGCGAGCACCGGCGACGGCAGCACGCCGGGCCAGGACAGCGACAGCTCTCGGCCCGCCTTGTTCATCCTGACCAACGGCTCCCGGCTGCCGCCCGCCGAGAAGACCACGTCGAGGGCGGAGGCGACGGGCGCGATCCCCGCACCGTCCAGACGCCGCAGGCTGGTGTCGATGTCGACCCACTTGCCCGCCCGGCGGGTGCGCACCGGTTCCATGTGCGTGATCTCGGTGAGCGTGCCGCTCGGGTTGGCGAAAACCTCCCGGTTCGCGCCGCGTTCGGAGACGACTTCGACCTGCTTTCCGTCCCGCCGGGCCTGCTCCTGTGTCTGGCGGACGCCGGGGGGCAGCGTGTCCGGTGCGGGATCGTCGGCGACGGGGGACTGCGTCGTCGCCGGATCCGAGGTCTGCGCGAACGCGGCGGGTAGGGACGACCCCGGTAGCTGCCCCGTGAGTAAAGCCCCGACCAGTAGGGAGATCGCACCGACGGCGGTTCTCCCCCGATATCTTTCAGCCACGCCAGGCCTCTCATGAAATTTTCACAATGTGAAGATCAGTATCTGGTCGGCCGTTCAAACGTGTCAATGAGCTTTATCCGGACCGCTGCATTCCGCAGTCCGATACGCCGTATGTGGCTGTAGATGTGACGCCCATGGTGTGTTGGCCGGGTCGGTCAGCACTCCGGCCACCGCGTAGGCACCCCAGGTCCCGCTCGGCCCCTGACCCGTGCGCCGGGAGCCGGAACGGCAGGTCGGTCCCGGTGCCCGGCTGTTCCACGGGTTCACGCCCCCGCGGCGGTCCCGGCGGCCGTATTCCCCGCGAACGCCTTAAATGAGCGAGTACAACCCAGGCTTAATCGGTGATTATGGGTGGCGCGAAGTAGCGCGCTGATCGCCGGGTTTTTCCGTCATATCGGGTCGCCTGCAGGATGGCGAAGCCTGCGGGCGATGCGACTTAAGGCTCAAGAAGAAGCCCAGTTTCCGATGGCTGTGGGAACAAAGAATGTTGTTCGTCCGCTGGTGGTACGGCACCTGCGCGGCTCTCACCTGTGTCGATGATGCAAGCTACTTCTGATGCGGATTCGTTGGCCCGTCAATGGTCCGGATCTTGGCTTCCCTCATCCGCCGGTGAGGGCGAGACTCCGGGCCAAGCCACAACCGGTGGGGAAGGACGGCGCTCAATGAGATGCGCCTCCGGCGCGTGCCGGTACCACGTGGCACAGGTCGTAGAGACCGTCCAGGGACGTCTGTGCCAGTCCAGTGCGGGCATGGAAATGCAGGTCCGAGCCTCTTGGTCCGGGCGGGCCTGCCCAGTTGGTGATGGCTGTGTGATACACGGGTGATACGGCGAGGCCCCACCGAGGTCCGTGCCATCCGCCGGCGTCGCCCCCCGCCCGGCATCCGAGGGGGTGTCAGCGCACGGTCTCACCCTCGGTGTCGATGACGGTGCGTGCCGGCACCTCGAACAGTTCCCAGTCCTGCTCGGCCGGGCGGCGCAGGCGCTGGTCACCGAGATCCGTGTTGAGGGTGACGTACCGGGCCCCCAGCTTGTCCAGCAGGAGCAGGTCGGCGTGCAGCTGCTCGAGGCTGCCCTGGCCCAGACGCCGGTGCTGTTCGGGCACGGGACGCTCGGTGAGCGCCAGGGGGATGGAGGGGCAGAAGTCCGGCGTCGGCCGCCCGGCCGCCGAGGCGTCCCCGGCCAGTGTCCGCAGGGCAGGTTTCCCGCACCCCCGCGCCATAGGGGCGTCCGTCACGCCGGGATCTCGTTCTGGCTCTACTCCGGAGTGGACCCGGGTGCAGTCGTGGGGAGTCAGCGCGCAAGTCGGGCCCGGTCGAGAGCGGGCTGCACGAAGGGCGCCTGACGGGTGAAAACCCAGGTCAGGCGCCTTTCCTCGTGCCTCTAGAAGAAGCCGAGCTTCTTCGGCGAGTATGACACCAGCAGATTCTTCGTCTGCTGGTAGTGCTCCAGCATCATCCGGTGCGTCTCGCGGCCGATGCCGGACTGCTTGTAGCCGCCGAAGGCCGCGTGGGCCGGGTAGGCGTGGTAGCAGTTCGTCCAGACGCGGCCCGCCTGGATGGCGCGGCCCGCTCGGTAGGCGGTGTTGACGTCCCGGGTCCATACGCCCGCGCCCAGGCCGTACAGCGTGTCGTTGGCGACCTTGACGGCGTCGTCGAAGTCGTCGAAGGACGTCACCGAGACCACCGGGCCGAAGATCTCCTCCTGGAAGATCCGCATGCGGTTGTCGCCCTCGAAGATGGTCGGCTGGACGTAGTAGCCGCCCTTCAGCTCCCCGTCGTACTCGATGCGTTCGCCGCCGGTGAGGACCCGCGCGCCCTCCTGCCGGCCGATGTCGAGGTAGGACAGGATCTTCTCCAGCTGGTCGTTGGAGGCCTGGGCGCCGATCATCGTGTCGGTGTCGAGCGGGTGCCCCGGCTTGATCAACTCGGTGCGCGCGACCGCCGCCTCGAGGAATTCGGTGTAGTGGCCGCGCTGGACGAGCGCCCGGGACGGGCAGGTGCAGACCTCGCCCTGGTTCAGGGCGAACATGGTGAAGCCTTCGAGCGCCTTGTCGCGGAAGTCGTCGTCCAGCGCCGAGACGTCGTCGAAGAAGATGTTCGGCGACTTGCCGCCCAGCTCCAGGGTGACCGGCTTGATGTTCTCCGAGGCGTACTGCATGATCAGCCGCCCGGTCGTCGTCTCGCCCGTGAAGGCCACCTTCGCCACCCGGGGGCTGGAGGCCAGCGGCTTGCCCGCCTCGACCCCGAAGCCGTTGACGATGTTCACCACACCGGGCGGCAGCAGGTCCGCGATCAGGCTCATCCAGTAGTGGATGGACGCCGGGGTCTGCTCGGCCGGCTTGATGACCACCGCGTTGCCCGCGGCGAGTGCCGGCGCCAGCTTCCACGTCGCCATCAGGAGCGGGAAGTTCCAGGGGATGATCTGCGCGACCACGCCGAGGGGCTCGTGGAAGTGGTAGGCCACCGTGTCGTCGTCGATCTCCCCGAGCGAGCCCTCCTGCGCCCGGATGGCGCCCGCGAAGTAGCGGAAGTGGTCGATGGCGAGCGGGATGTCGGCGGCCAGCGTCTCGCGCACCGGCTTGCCGTTCTCCCAGCTCTCGGCGACGGCCAGCGGTTCGAGGTGCGCCTCCATACGGTCGGCGATCTTCAGCAGGATGTCGGCGCGCTCCGTCACCGACGTCCGGCCCCAGCCCGGGGCTGCCGCGTGCGCCGCGTCCAGCGCCCGCTCCACGTCCTCCGCGGTGCCGCGCGCGACCTCCGTGAAGGGCAGGCCGTTCACCGGTGAGGGGTTCTCGAAGTACTGCCCACGAGCCGGTGGCACGTACTCGCCGCCGATGAAGTGGTCGTAGCGCGCCTGGTAGGAGACGATCGCGCCCTCGGTGCCGGGTGCCGCGTAACGGGTCATCCTGGTCTGCCTCCTTCAGAAGCGCTGCCCGCCTTCGGGCAGCTCTCGGCGCGAGGCTAGGGACGACGACGTTGCAACGACGTTGCGCCAGGGGGGCTTCGAGCGGTGCGGGGTGCGGCGGTGGGCACGGGGCACGATGCGGGGGTGCGGCGGTGGGCACGGGACGGGGCGCGGTGCGGCGGTCGGCCCAGGATGCGGCGGGTGCGGCGGTCGGGACGGGGGCGGGTGCGGCGGTCGGGACGGGGGCGGGGGAGGGGTCGGTGGGGCATCGGGAGCGCGGGGTGCGCGGGCCGCCGTGCGGCGTACGGCGCGGTCGGGTGCGGTCAGCGCGGTGACCGGCCCGGGCGCGTGCCCCTGACCCCCGGTTCCGCCCTCGGCGCGGCCAGCCGGGCGGGGAGCGGCACCGCCGGCCGGACCGACGTGAGCCCCAGTTCCGCCTCCAGTGCGGCGAGGCGGGCCCGCACCGGTGGCGTCGGGCGGACCGACGCGAGCGCACGCCAGACGTCGAGGTCCTCCTCTCCCCACGGCGCGTGCGCCCAGTCGGCCAGCAGGTCGGGATCGCGGCGGGCGATCAGCGCCGTCCGCAGGCCGTCGGCGAGGAGCTCCCTGAGCCGTGCGACCGCCGGTGCCTGCGAGGCGGGCAGCAACGGGCCCGCGTACGCCGCCGCGGCTGCCGCGACCGCGCCCGCCTCGAGCCGCCGCTCCACCACGGCCACGTCCGACCGCACCGGCACGGTGAGCCGGTACGGGCGCGATGCGAGCGTGCCGGGGCCGAGCACCCGGCGCAGCCGGGCCAGCTCGGCCCGCAGCGTCACCGGCGTCACCGACTCGTCCTCGTACAGCGCGCACAGCAGCTCGTCGCCGCTCAGGCCCTCCGGGTGGCGGGCCAGCAGGACCAAGATCTCGCTGTGCCGGCGGCTGAGCCGGAGCCTGCGGCCGTCCGCCGTGAGGTGGGCCTGGTCGCGGCCCAGGGCCGTCAGCTCGGGTCCGCCGACGGCCGGACCGCGCGGGGGGAGCAGGGCCAGGTGGGACTCCGCGGCCCGCGCCACCGCCTGGACGAAGCCGAGGCTGTGCGGGTGCGCGAGCCCGTCCCCGCCGGTGATGTCCACCGCACCGAGCACACGTCCGGTGCGGGGATCGTGCACCGGCGCCGCCGCGCACGTCCAGGGCTGCACCCGCCGGATGAAATGCTCGGCCGCGAACACCTGGACCGGACGGTCCACCGCGACCGCCGTGCCCGGCGCGTTGGTGCCGACCGCGGACTCGGCCCAGCGCGCACCCGGCACGAAGTTCATCCGCCCGGCCTTCTGCCGCGTCGCCGGGTGCCCCTCCACCCACAGCAGTCTGCCGTGCGCGTCGCAGACGGCGAGCAGGTGCTCCCCGTCGGCGGCGAACGTGCCGAGGAGTTCACGGAACAGCGGCATCACCGGCGCCAGCGGGTGCTCAGCCCGGTAGGCGCCGAGGTCGCCGTCCATCAGTTCCACGCTGGCGGTGCCGTCGGGACCGACCCCGGCGCGCGCGGAACGCCGCCACGAGTCGGCCACCACCGGGCGCACCGGTCGCGGCACCGTGCCCACCGCGGTGAACGTCTCGTGGGCGCGGCGCAGCAGGCGTACACGTTCGGCAGGGTCGGCCCCCGGTTCCAGGGCCACCCACGGATCGGTCAACTCGGCCTCCCGGACGGTGATGCGGCTGGGGACATCGTCACTCCGGGTGTGCGCGCCGACAACCTCTTCGACGGTGGTCACCCGCGGATGCGCGGTCCGGGCCCCGGCCCGTGGCCGTCAGGCGAAGTTGACGAGCCTGATGTAGCGGACCCAGTCCCAGTTCGGTCCGGGATCGGTGTGGTCCGTGCCCGGCACCTCGTGGTGGCCGATGATGTGGGCGCGGTCCTTGGGGATGCGGTACTTGTCGCAGACGGCCGCTGTCACTCGGGCCGACTGCTCGTACAGGGCGTCGGTGAAGTAGGCGGGCCGGTCCACCCAGCCCTCGTGCTCGATGCCGATGCTGCGGGTGTTGTAGGTCCAGTTGCCCGCGTGCCAGGCGACGTTCGCCTCGCGGACGCACTGCGCGACGTGCCCGTCGGCCGACCGGACGACGTAGTGGGCGGACACCGCCTTCAGCGGGTCCCGGAAGATGGCCAGGGTGTCGGCATAGGTCTCCTGCGTGACGTGGATGACGATCCGGTCGATGGCGTAGGTGGCGGGACGGCTGGACACCGTGTAGTTGGAGCTGCCGGCCGGCTGCCACTCGGCGGGCGGGTAGTCGTCGGACCGCGTCAGCGCACCTGCCCCGGCGGCGGGGAGTAACGCGTAGGGCACCGCGGCCAGGGCCGCGCCCTTCAGGAACCGCCGTCTCCCGGCGGAGTACTGGGTCCGGTCCATGGGCGTGGCCTTTCTTGGAGGTGGTCGTCGTCGGCTCACCGCAGCGCCCGGTGCGGCGAGCGGCAGCCGTACCGCGCGGTCCGCGTGCGCTCTGCGTGCGGTCCGCGGTGAGTGTCGCGCACGGGCGGCGGCTCCCAGTGGAGCCTGGCCACGCGCACGCGGCATGTCGCACGTGTTGGCCGACGCGGCCGCCCGGAGGGATCCCTGACAGGCCGTGCGTCAGGAGGACACACCTGCCGCCGTCCCGGCCCGGCCGGACCCGGGACGGCGGCTGCGCCCCGCGTGCATCACGGTACGGCGCCCGGGCACCGGGCAGGAGAGTGCGGCAGGGTTCGGTGGACGGCCGTGCGGTTGTGGACAACCCCGCCACCCGGGCGGGTGAAGAGCGGGCCCTGTCAGGCCCGTTCGGCCACAGCCGCCGGATCGTCCAGCACCGCGCGCACCACCGAGTGCGCGGCCCCCAGGAGAGGGCCCTCGGGGCCCAGCCGGGAGACGGCGACCGGGCAGGCCGGGCCCGCGGTGCGCCGGGCCAGTTCGGCCTCCAGCGACGGCAGGAGCCAGGGCGCGAGCCGGGACAGCGCACCGCCCAGTACGACGGTCTCGGGGTCGAGCAGGTTGACGGCCCCGGTCAGCGCGACGCCGAACGCCGTGCCCGCGTCGCGCAGGGCACGCCGTACGGCCTGGTCGCCCGCGGCGGCGCGTGCGGCAAGGAGTCCGACCCGCTCCCCGCCCGCCTCCAGGCCGGCCGCCCGGAGCACGGCCTCCTCACCCGCGTACTGCTCCAGGCACCCGCGCCCGCCGCACGGGCACGCGGGCCCGTCCGGCTCGACCGGGACATGTCCCAGCTCGCCCGCGAAGCCGCGCGTTCCGCGCAGCAGCCGCCCGTCCACCACGACCGCCGCACCGATGCCGATCTCCGCCGACACGTGCAGGAAGTCGCGCGGCGTGCCCTCGCCGAGCCAGAGTTCGGCGAGCCCGCCGAAGTTGGCCTCGTTGTCCACGGTCAGTGGGAACTCGGCGGGCAGCAGGGCCCCGAGGTCGACGTCGTGCCAGCCGAGGTTGGGCGCGCTGACCACGGTCCGGCCGTCCCGTGCGATCAGGCCGGGGACGGCGAGGGCGAGTCCCGCCGCCCACAGGCCCTGCTGCTCGGCGTCGGCGACCACCTCGCGGATGAGTGCGGTGAGCTGCCGGGTCACCGGTCCGGGAGCGCGGTCCCGGTTCGTACCGCGGCGCACGGCCCGCGCCCGCACCCGCCCGCGCAGGTCGACCACGCAGGCCGTCAGGTGGTCCACGCCGACCTCGGCGCCGATCCCGGCCGGGCCGCGCCCGCTGACGGCGAGTGCCGAACCCGGCCGGCCCACCCGGCCGGGGCGCTCGGGTCCCAGTTCCTCCAGCAGGCCTGAGCGGATGAGCTCGTCGACGAGGGTGGACACCGCCGCGCGGGTCAGGCCGATGCGCGAGGCGACCGCGGCCCGGGACAGCGGCCCCTCGGCGCTGACGGTGTGCAGGACGCGGCCGAGGTTGCGGCGGCGCATGCCCTGCTGGTTGTCCGGCAGCGCGCGCCCGGGATCGGCGGCCGCGCGGGCCTGGTGCAGCGGTGCGGTCATGCCCTCCGTCCGTCCTCGGTCGGCGTGGCCGGCGGAAGTCCGTCCGGCCCTCGTCAGCGGGTGTCCGTGCCCCGCTCCAGCAGCGGGGCCGCGTCGGAGAGTACCCCGGCGATCCTCGCCAGCGCCGCCTCGTCCCGCTCCACCGCCTCCAGCACCGGACCCTCGGCGGTCTTCCAGCGGCGGGCGACCGCGGCCGGGTCCTCTTCGGTCAGCAGGCCCGCCGCCTGCGCCGCGGCGCCGAGGGCGACCAGTTCCCCGGCCGCCGGCACCCGCACCGGCCGTCCCGACAGCCGCCGCACGGTCTGCTGCCACGCCGTGCCCCGGGCGCCGCCGCCGATGAGCAGCAGGGGCGTGTCGCGGTCCGCCTCCTGGTCGAGCACGAGGTCGAGCGCGCCGAGCAGGGAGTGCACGGCGCCGTCGTACGCGGCCTGCAGCAGCTGACCCGCGGTCGTGTCGTGGCGCAGCCCGTGCAGCAGCCCGGAGGCGTTCGGCAGGTTCGGGGTGCGTTCCCCGTCCAGGTAGGGGAGCAGGGTGACGGTGGTGCCGGGTTCGACGGCGTCCCGGTCCAGGCCCAGCAGCGCCGCCACCCGGTCGACGGCGAGGGTGCAGTTCAGTGTGCACGCCAGGGGCAGCCAGTCGCCGCGCGCGTCGGCGAAGCCGGCGACCGTGCCGGACGGGTCGGCGGGGCGGTGCGTGGACACCGCGTACACCGTGCCCGACGTGCCGAGACTCAGCACGGGCGTGCCGGGTCGCAGACCGAGGCCCAGCGCCGCCGCGGCGTTGTCCCCGGTGCCGGGTGCGACCAGCGTGCCCTTGGAGAACGGCAGGTCGTGGCTGCCGCGCACGGTTCCCGCCACCTCGCCGGGGCGCACCACGCGGGGCAGCAGCGAGGCGTCCAGCCCCACCAGGCCGAGGATGTCCTCGTCGTAGGCCTCCGTCGCCGAGGCCCACCAGCCCGTTCCCGAGGCGTCCCCGCGGTCGGTGGTGCCGAGGCCCGTCAGCCGCTCGGTGAGGTAGTCGTGCGGAAGCCGTACGGCCGCCGTGGCGCGCGCCGCCTCCGGCTCGTTCTCCGCCAGCCATGCCCACTTCGTGACCGTGAAGGACGCGCCGGGCACACTTCCGGTGCGCTCCGCCCACGCCTTCGGGCCGCCCAGTTCCTCGACGAGCCGGCGGGCCTGCGCAGCCGAACGCACGTCGTTCCACAGCAGGGCGGGCCGTACGGGCTCGCCGCCGGCGTCCAGGGTGACGAGTCCGTGCTGCTGGCCGCCGATCGACACGGCGGCGGCCTGGTGCGCCGCGTCCCCGCACTGGTGCAGCGCCTCGCACAGGGCCTCCCACCACTGCCGCGGGTCGCTCTCGCGGCCGGCCCCCGAGGTGACGCTGTGCGGTGCCTGGCCGCTCGCCACGACCCGTCCGGTGGCCGCGTCGACGACGAGCGCCTTGGTGGACTGGGTGGACGAGTCCACACCGACGACGAACGGACCCTCGGCTCCTGACATCAGGCTCTCCCTCTTACGCGGCTGGCGGGGTACCGACCTGGTGTTTCACCGCGTCCGGCGCGTGGTGTGCGGGCGCGGACCCGGTCGGGGGCATCGTGTCCCTTCCCAGGGAAGCGTCCGCATACTAATTTGTAAACCGCCATGACGAAATAGTCGCACCCGAGCAAGGAGCCGCGGCATGAGCTACCAGCCCACCCCCGAGGACAAGTTCACCTTCGGCCTGTGGACCGTCGGCTGGCAGGGACGGGACCCGTTCGGCGACGCCACGCGCCGCGCCCTCGACCCGGTCGAGACGGTGCAGCGCCTGGCCGGACTCGGAGCCCACGGCGTCACCTTCCACGACGACGACCTGATCCCCTTCGGGTCCTCCGACACCGAGCGTGAGTCGCACGTCAAGCGCTTCCGTCAGGCGCTGGACGCCACCGGCATGACCGTGCCGATGGCCACCACCAACCTCTTCACGCACCCCGTGTTCAAGGACGGCGCGTTCACCGCCAACGACCGCGACGTGCGCCGCTACGCCCTGCGCAAGACGATCCGCAACATCGACCTTGCGGCCGAACTGGGCGCGAAGACGTACGTGGCCTGGGGCGGCCGCGAGGGGGCCGAGTCGGGCGCCGCCAAGGACGTGCGCGCCGCTCTCGACCGGATGAAGGAGGCCTTCGACCTCCTCGGCGAGTACGTCGTCTCCCAGGGCTACGACCTGCGCTTCGCCATCGAGCCCAAGCCCAACGAGCCGCGCGGCGACATCCTCCTGCCCACCGTCGGCCACGCGCTGGCGTTCATCGAGCGCCTGGAGCGCCCCGAGCTGTACGGGGTCAACCCGGAGGTCGGCCACGAGCAGATGGCCGGGCTGAACTTCCCGCACGGCATCGCCCAGGCCCTGTGGGCGGGCAAGCTCTTCCACATCGACCTCAACGGCCAGTCCGGCATCAAGTACGACCAGGACCTGCGCTTCGGCGCCGGCGACCTGCGGGCCGCCTTCTGGCTGGTGGACCTGCTGGAGAGCGCCGGTTACGAGGGGCCTCGCCACTTCGACTTCAAGCCGCCGCGGACCGAGGACCTGGACGGCGTGTGGGCGTCGGCGGCCGGCTGCATGCGCAACTACCTCATCCTCAAGGAGCGCGCGGCCGCCTTCCGCGCCGACCCGGAGGTCCAGGAGGCCCTGCGCGCCGCCCGGCTGGACCAGCTCGCCGAGCCCACCGCGGCGGACGGCCTGCAGGCACTGCTGGCGGACCGCACCGCCTTCGAGGACTTCGACGTCGACGCCGCCGCCGCACGCGGGATGGCCTTCGAGCGGCTCGACCAGCTCGCGATGGACCACCTGCTGGCGGCGCGCGGCTGACCCGGCCCCGCGGACCGGAGCGCGTGCCGGCCTCGTCCGGCACGCGCGCGTCGGTGTCCCGCCCCGCCCGGCGCGCGTGTCGGAGACACCTCCGTCCCGTAGGGGCGGGTCTCAGGGACGGATCAGGGTCGCCACCAGGAACCGCCGGAAGCGCGGGGCCGTTCTCACGACAGAGAGCGGCAGCGGCCGCTGAGGAGGCGACAGATGTCGAAGAACGCGAAGATCGCCGCGGGAGGCGTGGCGGCCGGGCTCATCCTGCTGATCTGGCTGCCCTGGTGGGCCGCCCTGCTGATAGTCCTGGGCGTCCCGGCCGCCGCCTACCTCGCGCTGGACCCCTCGCAGCGGCGCAGACTGCGCCGCGTCACCCGCAAGGAGCTGGGCCGCTGAGGGACTACCGCCCAGCGCCACCGGTCAGAGAACAGGAGTCGACCACGTCGCCGTCCGCGGGCCTGCCGACGGTCCGGTCCGCGGGCGGGCGCACGCCGCGCTCCACCCAGGCCACGAGCGTGTCGAAAGCCGACCGGTAGCACGGCAGGATCGGCCGCAACCGGTCCGGATACGTGTCGTACAGCCCGTCGACGTGTGTGCCGCCCTCGACCGTGTAGAAGCGGTGGAAGCGGCCCCGTCCCCGGGCGTCGATCATGCGTGCGTACACGTCCGAGTCCGCAGCCTTCGGCAGCAGCGTGTCCAGGTCACCGTGGAGCGTGATCAGGGGCTTGCCGATCCGGCCGGTCAGCGCCACGCGGGCCACGGCGCGGTGCACCGACGCCGGCCGGGCGGCGTAGTCGTACCCCGAGTCCGAGGAGCAGGGGGCGAGGATCTGCTCCACCGTCGTCCCCGCCGAGGCACCGGGGCAGTCCGGGTCGTACCCCGGGTCGAACTCGGCGCGGTAGGTCTTCTGGGTGACGCCCCAGTACGCGTGCCCGTGGTACGGCCACAGGAATTCGGAGCCGGGCGCGAAACCCACGGCGTACATGTCCTCGTCGGTCGCCGAGCCGAGCGTCCGCGCGACCGCCGTGGGCAGCGAGGTCAGCAGGTTCGGCCCGTCGGCGGTCCACAGGGCGCCCTCCCAGTCCACGCCGCCGTCGTACAGCTCCGGATGGTGCTCCAGCTGCCAGCGCGTGAGGTAGCCGCCGTTGGAGATCCCCGTCATGTACGTCCGGCGCGGGGCGTGGCCGTAATGCCGGGCGACCACGCGCTGGGCCGCCCGCGTCAGCTGGGTCGTCCTCGCGTTCCACTCGGCGATGGCGTCACCGGGCCGGTTGCCGTCGCGGTAGAAGTCGGTCCCGCTGTTGCCCTTGTCGGTGGCGGCGTAGGCGTACCCGCGCGCCAGCACCTGGTCCGAGATCGCCTTGTCGGTGGCGTACTGCTTGCGCGTGCCCGGGGCGCCGGTGACCACCAGGCCGCCGTTCCAGCGGTCCGGGAGCCGGATGACGAACTGGGCGTCGTGACGCCAGCCGTGTGTGTTGTTGAAGTGCGAGGAGTCGGGGAAGTAACCGTCGATCTGAGCCCCCGGCACCCCCGACGGCGTCCGGGTCGCCTGGGCGGTGAGCCCCGCCTGGTCGGCGGTGTCCGTGTACGGGGTGCCGGCGAGCCCCGTGGTGGTCAGATCAGCCAGGCAGGCGCTCTGCTGGAAGGCCGCGCCCGGCACCTCGGGGATCGCCCGCCGTGGGCAGGCGGCGGCACCGTCCGGCGCGGCACCGGCGGACGACGGCCAGAGGGCGGCAGCGGCCGTCACGAGGGCGGCGGCCAGCAAGGGAACACTGCGGGACAGGCGCATGGAGCCTCCGGAGCGCGATGGGGCGGCAGGGAGAACACGGGCCGGTGGAGCCCGGAACCGCCCCATCGTGCGGGTCGGCGCCCCGGGCAACCATGGGCCGGCACCACACCGAGGAACCACGCCAGATGGTGACCCGAGACATACGTGGAGGAACAACCCCCTCTCCCCGTCCCGCAGTACGCGGCCCGACGCACCGGAGCTCGGCGGAGCCGCCCGTGCCGGGTTCCGTCGGCGGCCTGCGACGGGACGCCGCCGGCGGGCGAACGCACACGGCGGCACCCACCGCTCAGCTGGGACGCACCGCCAGCTTGTCGAGCGCCTCCAGCAGGCCGGGCAGCTCCGGGCCCCGGCCGACCGGCAGCACCTCACCGGGTTCCTCGTCCAGGAGCACGAAGGCGATGTCGTCGGTGCGGGCCACCAGCGACCAGCCGGGGCCGTCGGCCCGCAGGGTCCGCGCGTCGCCCGGGGCGAAGGACGAGCGGACGCGCCCCAGCGGCGGAGGCGAGTCCACGTACGCGCGGGCCTCCGCCAGGACACGCCGTACACGGCTGCGCCCCTGGGGGGCCTCCCCGCCGGACTCCTCCGCCGGGCCGGCGCCCCCCGGCGTCGCCTCCCCGGGAGACGCGAAGGCCGTGTCGTCGATCTGCTCGCGCCACATCGCCCACTGCAGCGCGATCTCGTCGGCGCCCAGCCGCCGCTGGGCCGGACCCCAGGTGCTCGTGTCCGGCGGCGACAGCGGAGGGCCCTCCACGACGTCCGGGCCGGGATCGTGCGGCGCGGGCACACCGGGAGCCGCGACGGCGACCGCCAGGGGCCAGCCCGGCAGGGCCGCGACGACCGACCGCTCGTCGGGCGAGAGGTCGTACTCCATGCCGCAGTCCCAGGAGGCGATCGCCACGGCGACCAGGGAGACGTCGTCGACGACGACCGTCCATCGCGCACCGGCACCGTCCTGACCGAGCACCAGGCCGTACCCGTCGGCGCGCGGTGCCAGACCCAGCGCGGCACAGGCCTCCGGGTAGTCGTCGCCGAGCACACTCGGGAACTGCGCAGGAGTCAGCAGTACCGCCGTGAGCACATAGAGCGCATCGTCCGCGGCGGCGACGGCTTCCTCGTCCGTCCCGGCCATCCCAGCCTCCCCATCGGTTCGTCCAACGGCGCGCACCCTAGTGCGCGGGGAGCGCGGTTGTCACGACCACCGCACCACGCGGACCTGCAGTTTTCCGCCTGGACGGGGGCGAAACGACCTCGGTCCGGCGCGGCTCAGGCCGACGGGAGCCCGAGCAGCTCACGCGCCACCGCCCGCGGCGACCGGCCCCGCTCGCGCGCCAGCGTGACCACCGCGCGGCGCGCCAGTTCGTTCACCCCGAAGGACAGGGCCTCCGGCGACACCCAGGACGCGGCCTCGTCGATCCGTTCTTGGTCATCCTCCGCGCAGGCCGACACGTAGGCGGCAGCGGCCTCGAACAGGTTGTGCGAGCGGGTGTCCCGGCTCCCGCCGGCCCCCGGACGGGACGTGACGACTCTGACGACGGACTCACGGATCCTGCCGAACATGCGAACCACCTCTCACCCTGCCTACCGTCCGGTACCGATCGCTCATCTGCTGCTACTCACCGTAGAGTTGGAGTCCCGGCGGCAGAAGGGGGCAGCGCGGATGAAGAGGTACGAGCGGCTGCGGACGATCCGCCGGCTGGATCCGGTGGCGGACGCCTCACAGATCTACCGGCTCTCCGCGGCGTACGAGTTCCCTTGGGACTTCACCCGTGCCCTGGAGTTCGCCCTGTACCGGACCTACGCCGTGCCGAGCATCGGCCGGCTGCTCGCCGAGACGGCGGAACTCACCGACCGTCCGCAGAAGCGCTACGACGACACCGCGCTGCTGCTCGACGCCGTCGTCGAGCACGGCTTCGACAGCGACCACGGCCGCACCGCGATCCGCCGCATCAACCAGATGCACCGCGCCTACGACATCGGCAACGACGACATGCGCTACGTGCTCTGCACGTTCGTGGTGATGCCCAAGCGGTGGATCGACGCCTACGGTTGGCGAAGACTGTCCCGGCACGAGGTCGTGGCATCGGCCGTCCACTACCGCACACTCGGGCGGCACATGGGCATCAAGGACATCCCTGGGACCTACGAGGAGTTCGAGGCCTGCCTGGACGCCTACGAGAGGGCGCACTTCGGCTGGGACGAGCAGGCCCGGCGGGTCTCCGACGCCACGCTCGACCTCATGACCTCGTGGTACCCGCGCCCTCTGGCGCCCGTTCTGCGTACCGCGGTCCTCGCCCTGCTCGACGAACCGCTGCTCAGAGCCTTCCGCTACGAGTCCCCTCCCACCCGGACCAGGACGCTGGTGCGCCGCGCGGTGAGAGCCAGGGGGCGCGTGGTGCGCCTGTTGCCGCCGCGGCGTGATCCGCACTTCGCGCGCCAGAACTGGGAGATCAAGAGCTACCCGGACGGCTACCGGCCGGCCGACCTCGGCACCCGGCCCGTTCCCGGCGTCCGGGGCTGCCCCGTGCGGCGCCCCGCAGGATCGGCGGGCGAGAGCCCCGAGTGACCCGGAGGCGCGCAGCGGGCCGAGTACCGCCCCGTGGCCCCTCGGGCGGAGCCGGGGATCCGCCCGGCTCCGGTCAGGCCTCGCGTACGGCCAGCGCCAGGAAGCGGGTGTCCTCGTCGACGTAGGAGGTCATGCGCCAGCCCGACCTCGACAGCAGTGGGCGCAGGTTGGGCTCCGCACGCACGTCGTCGGGCGTGACGCGGCGGCCCTGGCGTGCGGCGAGCGCGGCCCGGCCGATCGGGTGGAAGAGCGCCAGTGTGCCGCCCGGACGCACCACGCGGGCCAACTCGCGCAGGTTCTCCACGGGGTGCGGCAGATGCGAGACGAGCCCCGCGGCGAACACCGCGTCCAGCGACCGGGACGGCAGCGGCAGCGCACCGACGTCGGCGAGCAGCAGCCACCCGTCACGATCCCGTCCGGCCCGCACGGCTGCCCCCAGCATGGCCGGGGTCAGGTCGGCTGCCATGACGACTCCCGCCGGGCCGACGGCGGCGCGTAGCGGCGGCAGGGCGCGCCCCGTTCCGCAGCCGGCGTCCAGAACACGGTCGCCCTCCCGCAGCCCCATCTGCGCGACCGCCGCCGCGAAGGCGGGGCCGTCGTCCGGGAACCGCCGGTCCCAGTCGGCGGCGCGGGTGGTGAAGAACTCCCTGACGTGTTCGCGTTCCTCGCTCATGTTCCGCATGATCCCGCACCGGCGCGGAGCGGGCCCACGCCCGCACCGCGCGCGCATCCCCCGCCCCGCCCCGTCCGATCCGTCGCCGGCCGGTTCGGAAGGACCGGGCGGGTGCACCGTCAGCCGGCCACGGCCTTCTGCGCCAGCACCTTGTCGACCGGGACCCGGACGAGCAGTTCGCCCGGCACGCCGTTGCGCGCGCCGAACTCCTCGGCGCGCTCCTCGCCCACGTAGCGGGCGGCGATGCGTGTGGCCCAGTGCCGGAGGTCGCCGGGGTCCTCCGAGAGCCGGGCCCGGCCCCGCAGCACCACGAAGTCGAACGGCGGCCGGTCGTCGTCCACGCACAGTGCGACCCGGCCGTCACGGGCCAGGTTGCGCCCCTTCACGGTGTCCTTACCGGTGTTGAACACCACCTCGTCCCCGTCGAGCACGAACCAGATCGGTGCCACGTGCGGACTACCGTCGGCCCGGACGGTGGACAGCTTTCCGGTGCGGGTGCCGTGTGTGACGAACGCCCGCCATTCCTCGTCGGTCATCTTCTGTGCCATGTCCTCATCCTCCTTGCCGCGACACCGGTCGTGGGGAAGGCTGGCGGCAGATCCTCCGGCCAGGGGGGAAGACCGTCACACGGGGAGACCGCATCATGGCGCAGAACCAGAAACTCGGCTGGCTGCTCGACGACCTGACCGAACGGGTGGAAGACGTACGGCACGCACTGGTGCTGTCCAACGACGGACTGGTGACGGGGGCGAGCACGGGACTGCGTCGTGAGGACGCGGAGCACCTCGCGGCGGTCTCGTCCGGGCTGCACAGCCTGGCCCGGGGATCGGGCCGCCACTTCGGTGCGGGCAGGGTGCGCCAGACGATGGTCGAGTTCGACGACGCGGTGCTGTTCGTCACGGCGGCCGGCGCCGGGAGCTGCCTGTGCGTCCTCAGCGGCGCCGAGGCGGACATAGGCCAGATCGGCTACGAGATGACGCTGCTCGTCAACCGGGTCGGGGAGCACTTGGACGTGGACGCCCGCCGACCCGGGGAGAGTCCGGCCACAGGCCTCTGAACTGCGCATTCGCCCCCTTCGGCCGAGTTGTCCACAGGCTCCTCGCGCTGTGTGCCGCCCGGGCTACGGTGTGTGTTCCGGGCGGACGCACACGGCGCGAGCCCCACACACTCCACGGGGGAGACGACCATGTCCGGCGACATCATCACCCAGCAGACCACGTTCGCGGCGGAACAGTCCGCTCCTGCGGCTCCGCGGGGGACACCCTTCACCCTGAGTCGCGCGGCACGGGAGCTGGGTCTCGAACGCAGCGCTGTCGATCTGGCCGTTCTCCTCGGCCTGATCGCCACCGTGCAAGACGGGGGAGGCAGCCGCCGTGTCGATCCCGCCGAGGTGGAACGGCTGCGAGCGGAGCCGGCTTTTCCCGAGTCCCTGCTCGAACAGGTCGAGACGGTCGGCACCAAGGAGGGCGCGGCTCTCCTGAAGGTGACGACGGCGCGGTTCACGCGTCTGGCCCGGCTGGGCGCGGTCGTGCCCGTCGCGTTCCGTCTGAACCGGTACCGGGCCGTGGTGTGGCGGTACCTTGCCGAGGACCTGCGGCGGTTCGCGGCCGACGCCCAGCACGCTCCCCTCCTGGGCGAGCCCCTGCCCGAAGGGCTCCGTGGCCAGCTGGACGCGGGACTGGACCTGCGGCCACGCAACTGGCGCGGGCGGCACATGGCTCTCCTGCTCCGGCAGGCCGACGACCCGTGGGAGCGGGCGGCCGTGGTGGCCTCGCTGCTCGGGCAGGCTCAGGTCGCCGAGCTCGTCCAGGACCCCTGGGAACGCGCTCACCTGGATCGCTTCCGGCCCCTGCCGCGCCCGCAGGGCGCACCGCGGTCACCCGCCGCCCGGCTTGCCGGCCACCTCATGACGGCGCATGATCCCGACGAGATCGAACGGCTTCGGACGGATCTGGAACAGGCGCTGGTGAAGGCGCGCGCCCACCGTCCCGCACCGCGCCCGGCACCGCGGGCCGCTCGTCGCCGCGAGGGAACCGGACCACGCGCCCTGCGCCGCGCCGGGGGCGCCGAGCGGGCACGCGGTCCCCGAAAGGCGCCCGGTGCGGGCGGGACGCTCGGCCGCGGCGCGGACCCGGGGCGCGTCCGAACGGTCCCAACCCTTCGAACGGTCCGAATGGCTTGAGCGGCCTGATCGGTCGGAACGGTCGCGCAGGGGCCCCGGCAGGTTCTAGTGCCGCGGCAGGCGACGATTGCCCGTCGAGGAGCGGCGTCCGATGCGTGCTCCAGGTGTGCCGGCCGGACGCCCTCTTACGGGATGTACTTGGCCTTTCGGCCGGTGCGGCGAGAGGGCGTGCCGGGCGTCGCGACGGGGCGAACGTTGCCTGTCGCGGCAATTAGTTCCGCTGCTTCCGCCCCGGCGCCGGACTGGGGCCGTCGCACCTGCGGCGGCGCGGCCCGCGGTCACAGCGCGCGGAACAGCCCTTCCTGCACGACCGAGACCAGCAGACGTCCCTCCATGTCGTAGATGCGCCCGCGGGCCAGGCCCCGGCCGCCCGTGGCCACGGGAGACTCCTGGTCGTACAGGAACCACTCGTCCGCGCGGAACGGCCGGTGGAACCACATGGCGTGGGCGGAGATGGAAGCCGCGAGTGCTCGGCGACCTGCATGTTTCTGGTGTAGAGAGCGCTTGGACGCATGCCCAGCACACCATGCGCACCATCGTGCTATGGGTGGTAGCCAGTCCATCTGACAAGTTGCTGAGGCGATGCCTGCCACCGCCGAGGACGCACGGGCTTCTCGTCCGCGGGCTGTTCATGACCGCGCAAGCCTGCCAACATCTCTTTGTTCCGGTTGCGGAGATTGGGGGTCTCGCGTGGTGTCGGTGCAGAGCAACGATCAGCGGCTGCTGGAGCGCATCTTGGAGGACCAGCATCGTAAGCTCGCGCCGGACAAGAGCCGGGACGACTTCTTCACGTTCTTCGCCGCTGACAAGGCTCTGCAGGACTGGGACCTGGACAACGACGAGATCACGGACGGCATCGTCGACACGCTCGCACTCGGCAGCTGCAGCGGCCGTCCACCGGCCTCCGACCGCGACGCCTACAAGCAGCGCAATACCGTGGCGCGGCCTGGCCACCCGCGACGGCTGCGAGGATGGCGGTGCCGTCTCGACGCGCCGACGGGGGCGTTCGCCGCCGAGTGACAGGAGGGTGACCGCCGCGGCGGCCAGGTGCCGATGAGAAGCTACGGTACGGCCCTGCACTGCTGGCATCAGGCGATCAAGAGCTTTCCGGACGAGCCGCCTCTTGAGGGATCCAGCATCCGCTTCGACCGGAGGATGCCCGATGATGGGCGGGCCATGACCAAGCTCCGTACAGTGACGCGCCCGGCGCCGCTGCCCGTCCTGCGGGCGGCGGTGTTCGCGCTCATCGGGACGGTGCTCGGGGTGAGCGTGCACCACCTGGTTGCCGAAGGGCCGATGCCTTGGCGGCAGTCGGTGCTGGCGGCCGCGGTGCTCTTCGGGGCCGGCCTTGTGGGTGCGCGACGACCCCGCCCGCTCGTCGCTGTGGTGACGGCCTGCGGCGCCGCACAGGCAGCCCTGCACCTGTGGCTCATGGCTGAGCATCCGGGCGCTTCGTCGTCCATGGCCATGTCCGGGCACACGCATCACGCCGTGGACACCCACACAGCCTGGCACGACCAAGTGCACGATTCGCTGGCGATGACCGCGGTGCACGCAATAGCGGCCGTACTGGTCGCCGTGCTCCTGCACCGGGCGGACACCGCCTGCTGGTCTCTGGCACGCGGTGTGACGACCGCCGTCGACGGGGCGTGCGCACGTATCGCCACGGCGGGGAGGCTGTTCACGGAGCGAACAGCACCGGCGGAGACCACGCCGTCGGCGCTCGTCCACCCCTGGTTGGAATGCCCGCCCGTGAAGGGGACGGTGCTCGCAGACGTGGTGGTACGGCGGGGCCCTCCCCGGGCGGGCCTCACTCACGCCACCTGATCTTGCCGGGACAGCCCTCGCGCCGTCCCGCGCCACCACCCTGCCTGGAGACACCCATGTCCCACACCAAGATCAAGCACAGTGCGCTCTGCCGTCTGACCCTTGTCACCGCGGCGACCGCGACCGCGCTCCTTGTCACCGCTGGTCCGGCCTCCGCTCACGTCGAAGTGGAGTCCGACAAGGCCCAGGCCCTCGCCGAGAACGTCGAGATCTCCTTCGAGGCCGAGTCGGAGTCCGACACCGCCGGCATCACCAAGCTGCGCGTGGTGCTGCCGGAGGGCATCGCGCCCGCCGACGTGTCCTACGGGGAAGGCCCCAAGGGCTGGAAGTTCACCTCCGCCGACGACGGCTACACCGTCGAAGGACCGGCGGTGAAGAAGGGCGTCAACGCCGAGTACTCCATCGTTGTCAAGCAGCTGCCGGACGCGAAGGAGCTGCCGTTCAAGACCCTGCAGACCTACGAGGACGGTCGCATCGACCGCTGGATCGAGCTGGACGAGAACAGCGACAACCCGGCGCCGTTTCTGAAACTGAAGGCCGCCGCACCCGGCGCGAAGCCGATCAGCCCGTCGCCGAGTAAGACGGAGACGGCGCCCCCACCGTCGCCCACCCCCGGGGCGGCTGAGTCCCCGGCCTCCTCGTCCGCACGGGCTGAGAAGAAGGACGACGACAGCGGGTTGTCGGCCGGTGCCTGGGCAGGCATCGGTCTCGCGGTGGTCGTCGTGACGGGCGGCGCTGTATATCTCGTACGCCGCCGGACCGCCGCGTCCGAGTAGTTCTTGGTCTGACGGCCCGGCCGACCCTCAGCAGAGAGGCCGGGCCGTCCCGTTGGCCGGTGCCGGTCGGCTCACCCACCCATGTGTGCCGTGCCGAACAGCAGCACCGCTGGTGCCAGGGCGAGCGCCGCCGGCAACGCGAACGAAGCGACGGCCGGGGCCGAGACGAGAGCGTCGGCGAGCGGGCTCGGTGACGCGGCCGATGCCGCGATCAGACGGCGGATGCGCTCGGCAGGGTCGGGCCCCGTCATCGCCGCCGCCGATCCACCGACCACCCCGGACGGCGCCGCCTCGCACATCCCCAGCAGCGCCGAGGCCGCGGTGCGCCGACCGTGCCGCCTGATCGTCGGTCTCGGCGCAGACCGTGTGCTCATTGACGAAGTACGGCGACGACGTCCCCGAGGCGCCGATCTGCTCGCCGTCCGGCAGCTAGTGCCGCGACAGGCAACGTTCGCCCCGTCGCGGCGCCCGGCACGCCCTCTCGCCGCACCGGCCGGAAGCCCGAGTACATCCAGTACGAGGGCGTCCGGCCGGCACGCCGAGAGCACGCACCGGACGCC
>NZ_JBSFNN010000019.1:0-100033 GCF_053587115.1 Streptomyces sp. NPDC003697 | reverse complement strand
CTCGTACTGGATGTACTCGGGCTTCCGGCCGGTGCGGCGAGTGGGGGTACCCCCTGCTCGAGCGGAGCCGAGAGCTTGGGGGAGCGTGCCGGGCGTCGCGACGGGGCGAACGTTGCCTGCCGCGGCACTAGCGGCCGACGGTGCTCCAGTCGGCGGGGGCGGGCGGCACCGTACGGCCTGCGGCGTGTTCGCGGAGACGTCGGGTCAGTTCGGGCAGATCGTAGGCAGGGAAGCTCACCTGGAGGAGGCGAAGGCCGAAGTTCGATGGCTGGTTCTCCTGGAACATCGCCGCGTCCATCGGTTTGATCTTCACGTCCCAGGCGTCCGGGGCGGCCCAGTGAGTCATCCGCACGTAGAAGGCGTCTCGCGGGCCGGCATTCGCCACGGCCGAGAGGAAGGCGAGGCCGCTGTCGACCGGGAAGTCGATGAGCATCCAGCCGCGGTGGGACTCCACCCACTCCGTCATGTGCGGCAGCTTCTCCGGCCAATCCGCGTTGCTCTCTGCCAGGTCCTGGCAGCAAGTGAACGTGTCGAGGCCGCACTCCCAGATCGCCTGGATCGTGTGTGCGAGCCGTTCGTCGATTTGGGCATGGCGGCTGCCCACCCGGACGAGAACGGTCCGATGCGTTCCTTCGTAAGACGTCATCGCAGGAGCATAGAAGCCGGGCACGACATCAAGGCAGGCGGACCGCTCGCTGAGGACTTTGGCCGCGCGGCAACGTTCGCGCTCCTCGGTCCAGGTCTTGGTCAGGTAGAGCTCGCGGTCGATCAGGGCCCGGCCCAGGGTGGTGGCGTGGGCGGCGAAGACGCTGATCCGGCATTTCTCGGTGCGGCCGGCGGTTCCGGAGTAGCACCAAGCCAGCACGGGAGTCAGTACCGCACCGTCAAATCGCCCTGAACTGCGCGTCCAGGACGGCACCCGTTTTGACCACCGTCGATCCCCTGAGACGCCTTTCCAGGAGCTGGCATGGTGGCCACACGCATAGGCAATCCTCGAACTATGTTGCCCCGCCACATGTGCGCCTGACCTGCGGGTTCCTACGGTGTGGCGACACGCAAACGTCCCCGTTCGAAACGCCAGGAAGTGGTGCCGATGTCGTCGCCCGCAAGCGCTCCACCCGCTCCTTCGAAGCTCCCCCGCATCGTCGCCGCGTCCCTCATCGGCACCACCATCGAGTGGTACGACTTCTTCCTGTACGGCTCGGCCGCCGCGCTCGTGTTCAACAAGCTGTTCTTCCCGGACTCCGACCCGCTCGTGGGCACCCTGCTGTCGTTCCTGACGTACGCGGTCGGATTCGCCGCGCGGCCGCTGGGCGCCCTGGTGTTCGGGCACTACGGCGACCGGCTGGGACGCAAGAAGCTGCTGGTGCTGAGCCTGCTGATGATGGGTGGGGCGACGTTCGCGATCGGTCTGCTCCCCACGCACGCGACCGTCGGCACCGCCGCTCCGGTGCTGCTCACCACGCTGCGTCTGGTCCAGGGCTTCGCGCTCGGCGGCGAGTGGGGCGGGGCCGTGCTGCTGGTGTCCGAGCACGGTGACACCCGGCGGCGCGGTTTCTGGGCCTCCTGGCCGCAGACGGGGGCGCCGGCCGGGCAGTTGCTCGCCACCGGCGTGCTGTCGCTGCTGACCGCTCTGCTGTCCGACGACGCCTTCGGAAGCTGGGGCTGGCGCATCCCGTTCCTGCTGTCCGGTGTCCTCGTGCTCGTCGGGCTGTGGATCCGGCTGTCGGTCGACGAGTCGCCCGTCTTCAAGGAGGCGCTGGCCCAGGCCGAGGCCCGCAAGGCGGCGCAGGCGGCCGACGGCGCGGCCGAGAAGATGCCGCTCGTGGCCGTGCTGCGGCACCACTGGCGCGATGTGCTCGTCGCCATGGGCGCGCGCATGGCGGAGAACATCAGCTACTACGTCATCACCGCGTTCATCCTCGTCTACGCGACCACCTCCGCCGGCGTCTCCAAGCAGACCGCGCTCAACGCCGTCCTGATCGCCTCCGCCGTGCACTTCGCCGCCATCCCCGCCTGGGGCGCGCTGTCGGACCGGATCGGACGCCGGCCGGTCTACCTGCTGGGCGCGGCCGGAGTCGGTCTGTGGATGTTCCCGTTCTTCTCGCTCATCGACACGGGCACCTTCGGCGCCCTCCTGCTGGCGGTCACCGTGGGCCTGGTGCTGCACGGCGCCATGTACGCGCCGCAGGCCGCCTTCTTCTCCGAGATGTTCGCGACCCGGATGCGCTACTCCGGCGCCTCCATCGGCGCGCAGTTCTCCTCGGTCGCCGCGGGCGCGCCGGCCCCGCTGATCGCCACCGCCCTGCTGGACCACTACCACAGCTCCACCCAGATCGCCCTGTACGTGATCGCGGCGTCCGTCCTGACACTGGTCGCCGTCGGGGTGGCCAAGGAGACGCGCCACCGCGACCTGGCCGCGGTCGAGGTCGTGGGTGACAGTGACGGCGAGGGCGAGCGCGAGGCGGCCCGGGCGGACGCCCGTCCCGTCTGATCCCGCGTTCCGGAGCCGGCCCCCGTACGCCCGTGCGTGCGGGGGTCAGCGCTGTGCCGGTGCGGACAACCGGTGCAGGCGCAGCGCGAGCTGGATCTCCAGGGCGCGGGCCGGCTGCTGCCAGTCGTCGCCGAGCAGACGGCCGACGCGCTCCAGCCGCTGGGCGACGGTGTTCACGTGGACGTGCAGGGCGTCCTTGGTGCGTGCCGGGCTCATCCCGCAGGCGAAGTACGCCTCCAGGGTGTGGACCAGATCCGTGCCGCGCCGCTCGTCGTAGCCGACGACGCGGCCTATGGTGCGGTCGACGAATCCGGCGACGTCGCGGTCGCCGGCCAGGAGGAGGCCGAGGAAGCCGAAGTCCTCCGCCGCGGCGCCGTCACCGGTGCGACCCAGCAGACCGAGGGCGTCCAGGCAGCGGCGCGCCTCGGCGTACCCCGCGGCGACGGCGTCGGGGTGGGCGGCGAGGTCGCCCACGGGGGCGGAGGCGCCGACCGTGACCGACTCGTGGACGGCCGTGCCGAGGTGACGGGCGGTGCGGCGGGCCAGTCCGGTCGCGGTGTCTCCCGGGTCCAGGGGCAGCAGCAGGACGGTCCCCCCGTCGCGGGCGGCCGCGAGCCCACGCCGGGTCGCGGCCAGGTGCGAGGCCGCGGACCACAGGCGCCGGCGGGCGGCGGCCTCCTGGTCGGCATCGGCGGCCGTGCCGTCGAGGCGCGCGGCCAGGACGACGTGGGTGGCGTCGAGGTCTGCGTGCAGCCGGGCGGCGCGCTCGCGCAGCAGGCGGGGGTCGCGGTCGCGGGCGTCGAGCAGATCGTCCAGCAGTTCGCCGCGCACGCGCTGCTCGGCCTCGGCGGCCGACCGTCTGGCGAGGAGCAGGAGCGACGTGACCATGGCGGCGCGCTCGAAGGTGCGCTGGTCGACGGGGTCGAGGTCGGGGTGTCCCCGCAGCATGAGCGCGCCGAGCAGTTCGCCACCGGCGGCGACCGCGGCGATCCAGTCCTCTCCGTGCGGCATCGCGTGCCCGTCGGCGCGGGACGACTCCAGGGCGTCGGCGGGCGCGGCGGTGGCTTCCGTGAACTCGACGGTGCTGCCGAGGACCTGCGAGACCGCGGCGGCCACGTCGTGCACTCCGCCGCCGCGCAGCACGAGTTCGGCGAGACGGTCGTGCACGTCGGAGGCGCGCTCGATGACGGCACTGCGGTCGCGGATGATCTCGTTCGCCCGTTCGAGGTCGGCGAGGGCGGAGCGGGTCTCGGTGAGGAGATTGGCGCTGTCGATGGCGGCCGCGGCCAGGGCGGCGAAGGAGCCGAGCAGCGCGATCTGCTCCCGTTCGAACACCCGGGCGCGGCGGTCGGCGGCGAACAGCACGCCGATCACGTGGGGGCCCAGCATCAGGGGCACGCCGAGGATGGCGACCAGGCCCTCGTCCCGTACGCCGGTGTCGATGGTGCCGGTGTGCTGGAAGCGTGCGTCCTGGAAGTAGTCGTCGGTGACGTAGGGGCGGGCCGTCTGGGCGACCAGGCCGCCGAGGCCCTCCCCCATACCCAGGCGCAGCTGCTGGAAGCGGGCCGCGACCGAGCCTTCGGTGACGCGCATGTAGGTGTCACCGCGGGCCGGGTCGTGCAGGGTCAGGTAGGCGACGTCCGTGCCGAGCAGGGAACGGGCGCGCTGCACGATGGCCTGCAGCACCGCGTCCAGGTCTCTGAGGCCGGCCAGGTCGTGCGCCGTCTCGAACAGGGCCGACAGCTCCGCCTCGCGCCGTCTGCGCCCCTCCAGCTCGGCGCGCACGCGCAGGGCCATGAGCTTGGCGTGTTCCAGCGCGGCGATCCGCCCGGGTGGCCGGCCCTCGGCGCGCGCCAGCAGCACCGGCTGTTCGTAGGCGTCGGCGGGCGCGCCCCGGGCCAGCAGCGCGAGGAAGGGCGCCTCTGCGCCGCCGCTGCCCGGCGTGGGGGCGGCGGCGCCGGGCGCCACGGCGCTGCCGGCCGGGGCGGCGGCGCCGTCGGCGGGACGCCGGCCGGACTGCACGTGATCGCTGGACATGGTCACAGGATTCCCCATCGCCCGGCCGCTCGGTGAGTCCTGTGGACAACTCGGCGCGGCCGGGGGCGCCGGGTCGTCAGTGGGCGGTCCAGCCGCCGTCGAGGACCAGCGAGGTGCCGGTGACGAAGGACGCCTGCGGGCTGCACAGGTACGCCACCGCCTCGGCGACCTCCTCCGGTTCGATCAGCCGTTTGACGGCGCTGTCCTGCAAGAGCACCTCGGACAGCACGCGTTCCTCGGGCACGCCGTGCGCCCGCGCCTGGTCGGCGAGCTGCTTCTCGACCAGCGGCGTGCGCACGTACGCGGGGTTGACGCAGTTCGACGTGACGCCGTACGGCGCTCCCTCGAGGGCGGTGGTCTTGGACAGCCCTTCCAGACCGTGCTTGGCCGCCACGTACGCCGACTTGTACGCGGAGGCGCGCAGGCCGTGGACGGAGGAGATGTTCACGACGCGCCCCCATCCCTGCCCGTACATGTGCGGCAGGGCGCCGCGGATGAGCCGGAACGGCGCCTCCAGCATTACGGTCAGCACGGTGTGGAAGACCTCAGGCGGGAACTCCTCGATAGGGCGGACCAGTTGCAGCCCGGCGTTGTTGACGAGGACGTCGGCGCCGGCCGCCGCCTCCTCGGCGGCGTCCAGGTCGGTGAGGTCGAGGACGTGCGGCTCGACGGTACCCGCGAGGCCCTGGGCCGGCTTGGCGAGGGCGTCCAGGCCCGCCGCGTCCCGGTCGACGGCTCTGACCTTCGCCCCGGCCGCGGCGAGCCGCAGCGCGCAGGCGCGGCCGATGCCGCCGGCGGCGCCGGTGACGAGGGCGGTGCGGCCGCCGAGGTCGAGCGAGGAGGCGTGGGGGCCAGGGAGGGCGCTGGACGGGGTCATGACTCGACCCTAAGCACGGCGATTGCCCCACCACATGTGGCCGCTACCCATACTTCAGCCTGGCGCCGTAGGGTCGAACCACGTGGGTGCGTCGCACAGGGCCTGCTTGATGCGGAAGCGCCCGAAGTCGTCGAGGCCGGGCAGCGCGTCCATCGCGAACCAGCCCACCTCCAGCGACTCGTCGTCGTTGACCCGGGCCTCGCCACCGACGGCCCGGCAGCGGAAGGTGATGTCCATGTACTGGCAGATGTCGCCGTTGCCGTAGGTGACCGGGGCCAGCGCCTGGACCAGCACCACCCGCTCGGCGACGCAGTGCACCGCCGTCTCCTCGAAGACCTCGCGCACGGCGCAGGCGGCCGGCTGCTCCCCCGGTTCCGGGATGCCGCCGATCACCGACCACCTGCGGGTATCGGTGCGGCGCCCGAGCAGCACTCTGCCCTCGTCGTCCAGGACTACGGCGGTGACTCCGGGCAGCCAGAGCAACTGGTGGCCCGCGCGGGCCCGGATCTCGCGGATGAAGTCGGGGGTGGCCATGGACCGACCCTAACGGGCGGGCCGTGCCGCTCCTGCGCGCCGTGGGGGATGTACGGAGGGCGTCCGGTCAGGCGTCACCGGCGCGCCTTCCGCGCAGGCCGGACCCGATCACCCGGCCGAGGCCGCCCGCGGCGAGCAGCACCAGGGCGGCCTCCGGCAGGACGCCGAGCCGTGTGGCGGGGGTCCGGGACGAGCGCAGGGGCACCTTCTGAACCAGGTGCCCGGCCACGAACATGCCGGTCCGCTGGGTGATCCTGCCGTCGGGCATGATGATCGCGCTGACGCCGCTGGTGACCGGGACCGTCACCGTCCGGCTGTGCTCGACCGCCCGGACGCGGGACATGGCGAGCTGCTGGTAGGTCATCTCGCTGCGGTCGAAGGTCGCGTTGTTGCTCGGCACGGAGATCATCTGGGCGCCGTGGGTGACCGTGTCGCGCACCGCCCAGTCGAACGCGGCCTCGTAGCAGGTGGCGAGGCCGACCCTGGCGCCGCCCACGGTGAACACGCCCGGCTCGCGGCCCCGGGTGAAGTCCTGGCGGACCATCGTGGTCCAGTCCTTGTTGACCGCCCCGAGGAGGGAGCGCAGCGGCAGGTACTCGCCGAAGGGCTGGACCTGCCGCTTGTCGTAGGTGTCGACGGCACCCTTGTCCGGGTCCCACAGGATCTGCTCGTTGTACAGCCTGCCGTCGCGTTCGACGACGCCGCCGACGGAGATGGGCACGCCGACCGACGCGGCCGCCCTGCCGATGACGTAGCGGGCGTCGGCGTTGGCGAACGGGTCGATGTCGGAGGAGTTCTCGGGCCAGAGGACGAAGTCGGGCCTGGCCACCTTGCCCGCGGCCACCTGCGCGGCCAGCCGCTCCGTCTCGCGCGCGTGGTGGTCGAGGACGGCGCGCCGCTGGGCGTTGAAGTCGAGTCCGGCGCGCGGCACGTTGCCCTGGACGACGGCGACGGTCACGGTGCCGTCCTCCGCGGCGTCGCTCACCAGCGACCGGGCGGCCACCGCCCCCGCCACCGGGACGGCGACGCTCAGCACCGCCGCGGCCGCGGCGGTGCGCCGGACGGCCCCGGTGCGCCGTCCCGCCAGGACCTGGCGTACGACGTCGTACAGGCCGAAGCCGCACAGGGCGACACCGAAGCCCAGCACCGGGGTTCCGCCCACCGCGGCCAGCGGCAGGAAGATCCCGTCCGCCTGACCGAAGGCGATCTTGCCCCAGGGAAAGCCGTGGAACGGCAGGCGCGCGCGTACCGCCTCGCCGGCGATCCAGACCGCCGCCGCCCAGACCGGCCAGGCCGGCAGCCTCGACACCGCGGCGACGCCCGCTCCGGTCAGCGCCAGGAAGACCGCCTCGACCGCGACGAGGGCCAGCCATGGGCCCGGGCCGACCTCCACACCCGTCCACACCAGCAGCGGCAGCAGGAAACCGAGCCCGAACAGATAGCCGTGACCGAGAGCCGCCTTCCAGCCGCGGCCGTGCAGCACCCACCCGAGGACCGCGAGGGCGGGCAGGGCCAGCCACCACAGGGGGCGCGGCGGGAAGCTGACGTAGAGCAGCAGGCCGGACAGTGCGGCGGCGACGGCGGGGACGAGCCGAACGAGCCTGGGGCCCCAGCCCGGGGACGTGGTCTGCGGTCGCAGCCGGCCCGACACGTCGACGGAAGTTGCGGTGGCGGTCACTCCGGGAGTCTACGGCGTGGGAGAACGGGGGCGGCAGCGCGGACCCGGGGCCCCTTGCCGCCCCAGTGGTCCCGCGGGGCGACGGGGCATCCGGGATCGGTGTACTCCCCCGGCCTCGACACTCCCAGCCCGGCTTCATCGTTCCTGCGCAGGACGTCCACAAACCGGCCATCAGCCGTTACGGTGTGCCGGAGCCCCAGTCGCGCGGCCGTTCGCGGTGCGACGGCCGGGGGCCGTTCACGGGTCGGGGGCCGGGGTGCGGGGGCGAGGCATGCGGTCGATGGAGACGGCGTCTGCGGACGGGACCGACAGCGTCGGAGGAAACGTTTCCGACGCGGTCGGCGTCGTCGTGCTCGGCGCCTGCGCCGCCTGGTCCCTGATCACCGCCGCGCTGAACGACGGCCGTCCCGAGGGTGTGCTGCTCGCGGTGCTGGCCGTGGCCGCCGGGTACACCACCGGCCGTATCTGCGGCGCTCTGCTGCCGGTCGCCGCGCCCTGCGCGGGGGCGCTCGCCGGACTGGGCCTGACGGTGGCCGTGCCCGGCCTCGCCCCGGGGCCGCCGTTCGCCGTGCCGCTGGGACACGCCGGTGCGACCGCCGCCCTGCTGAGCCTGGCCGCGGGGGCAGCCTGCTGCGCCGCCTGGGCGACGTCCGCCCCGCCCCTGCGGTTCCTGCTGCGCGCGCTGGCCGTCGTGATCACGGGGACGGCGGCCGCGGTCGGTTCGCTGCCGGGGGCCCTGTGCTGCGCCGCGGTACTGCTGGCGTCTCTGGCCGCCGGGCGGACGCGGCACCGCGGACCGGGCCTGGCGGTCCTGTGCCTGGCCGCGGCCGTGGTGACGGGCGGAAGCTGGGCCGTGGCCGCGCGCGTCCTGCCCGGCGGGCCCGCCGCGTTCCTGGAGAGCCTGTTGACCCGCCACCGCGTCGCGCTGTGGGAGGACGCCGTCCGCCTCGCCGGCCGGGGCGTGGGTCTGGGCGTCGGACCGGGCCGTTTCGGCGAGTTCGGTGGGAGCGCCGCCGAGTCGCTGCAGCCCGACGGCAAACCGCACTCGGCGGTGTTCCAGCAGGCGGCCGAGCAGGGCCTGCTGGGTGTCGTCCTGCTGGCGGCGGCGTACGGCTGGATGCTCTACACACTGTGGCGGGCCCCCCGGCCCACGCCCGTCGCGCTCACCGCGGGTGCGGCGCTGACGGCCGTGACGGCGATCGCCGCAGTGGGTGACGCGCTGAGCTTCACCGCGGTGACGGTGGGCACGGGCCTGCTGGCGGGCCTGGCGACCGCGCGGCCCCTGGCCGAGGAGACCAGGCCGACGGCGGCGGCGCGACCGCGGCGGGACCGGCTGACGCCGTGAGGGCCCGCGCGGGGGCCCGGGCCCCCGGACACCGAGCCGACGGCCCTGATCCGCTGCCCTCATGCCGCCGACGCGGGCGCGTCGACGCGGCAGCTCGGGCCGGCGTGGCGCCACCCGGGGGCTCGGCACCGGCCACGGCGTCCAGGAGTCCGGCGGGGTGACGGCCGTCGCCCGGAAAGGCCGGCCCGGCCACCGTGTCCGGACATCAGGCCGACCCGGGCGCCGACGGCCGCAGTCTGGCCCTGATCACGCGGACCGCCGCCTCGGCGTTGTCCACGGTGACGGTGAACGTGTGGCCGTCCCACAGGCGCAGCACGACACCCTCGCCGCGCCGGACGACGACCGCCGTGCCCTTCTCGGGACGCCACCGGTAACCCCAGCCTCCCCAGTGACACGGGGTGACGAGCGGGGCGAACTCGGCGCCCGCGACGTGGGAGAGCGGGATGCGGCGGCGCGGCACCCCTATGTGGCCGCAGCGCACCTCCAGGGTCTCCGCGTCGACCCGCAGGGCGACGTGGACGAAGGCGAGCGTGCCGAACAGGACCAGGAGCCCGGCGGCGATGCATCCCACGACGGACATCACCAGCGGGGCGATGCCGGACGTCCAGGCGGAGTCGACGGCCAGCTTGATCCCGAGCGCCAGGCAGGCGGCACCGGAGAGGGCCAGCAGCCACTGGAACCGGTTGGTGGCGCGTCCGGTCCAGACGTCCGGGTGCGGACTGCTCTCGCTGTCGGAGTCGTCCCTCATGACAACGAGACTACTCATCTTTCGCCGTGCGGGTACCGCGTCGCGGTCCGTGACTGCGCCGGGCGGAGGCCCGGCGGGCGCGCCGTGCGCGTGCGGGGACTGGGGTCAGCCCGCGGAGGTGACCGTCTGCAGCAGGCGGCCTTCCGGGTAGGCCAGCGCGGGCACGGGCAGGGCGCCCTCCCGCCCGTTGAGGAGCACGGTCACGGTGCCCTCGGCCGCGGCCTCCGGCGCCGGTCGGGCGCCCACGCGGCGCAGCGCCTGGGCGGCGACAGCACCCGCCGAACCGTGCAGCACCAGCGGTGGGAGGCCGGGCCTCTGCACGGCGGCCCGGATGCGATCGGCGACCAGCTCGTAGTGCGTGCAGCCGAGGACGACGGTGGTCACGTCGTCGGGGGTCAGCGCGGCGGCCGCGGTGACGGCCTCCTCGATGGCGGCCTGGTCGGCGTGCTCCACCGCCTCGGCGAGTCCCCAGCAGGGCACCTCGGCGACGGGGACGCCGTCGGCAAAGGTGCGGATGAGGTCGCGCTGGTACGGGCTGCCGGTGGTGGCGGGCGTCGCCCAGATCGCGACGGGGCCGCCGCCGGCCGCGGCCGGCTTGATCGCGGGCACCGTGCCGATCACGGGCACGTCCGGTTCGAGGCGGCTGCGCAGCGTGGTGAGGGCGTGCACGGTGGCGGTGTTGCAGCCGACGATCAGAGCGTCGGGGCCGTAGGCGGCCGCCGCCTCGGCGACGGCGACGGCGCGCTCGGTGAGGTCCTCCGGCGTGCGGGGCCCCCAGGGCATGCCCTCGGGGTCCAGGGAAAGCACGAGATCTGCGTCGGGTCGCAGGCGCCGTACCGCGGCGGTGGCCGCCAGCAGCCCGATCCCGGAGTCCATGAGCGCGATCTTCACCCGGTCACGATAGACGATGCCCTCCGGAGGCCCCGCACGGTGGGGCAGACTGCGCGCGTGAGCGCCATCGCATGGATCGCCGTCGCATCACTCGCCGCCTGGCTGTGGCTGCTGCTCGGACAGGGCTTCTTCTGGCGTACGGACGTGAGGCTGCCGCCCCACGAGGGGCCGGACCCGGAGGACTGGCCGCCGGTGTGCGTCGTGGTCCCGGCACGGGACGAGGCCGCCGTCCTGCCCCAGAGCCTGCCGTCGCTGCTCGCCCAGGACTACCCCGGGCGGGCGGAGGTCTTCCTGGTCGACGACGGCAGCCGTGACGGCACCGGGGAAGCGGCCCGCGAGCTGGCACGGCGGCACGGCGGCCTGCCGCTGACGGTGGGGAGCTCGCCGGGGGAGCCGCCCGCGGGCTGGACGGGGAAGCTGTGGGCCGTGCGGCACGGCATCGGCCTGGCACGCGCGCGTGCCCCCGAGTACCTGCTGCTGACGGACGCCGACATCGCCCACGCCCCGGACAGCCTGCGCCGGCTGGTGTCGGCGGCGCGTGCGGGCGGCTTCGACCTCGTCTCGCAGATGGCGCGGCTGCGGGTGGAGAGCCGGTGGGAACGCCTGGTCGTGCCCGCCTTCGTCTACTTCTTCGCCCAGCTCTACCCGTTCCGGTGGATCGGTCGGAAGGGGGCCCGGACGGCGGCCGCCGCGGGCGGCTGCGTCCTGCTGCGTTCCGAGGCCGCCGAGCGCGCGCGCATCCCGGACGCCGTCCGGCACGCCGTCATCGACGACGTGGCGCTCGCGCGGGCCGTCAAGCGCAGCGGCGGTCACCTCTGGCTGGGGCTCGCCGAGCGGGTGGAGAGTGTGCGCCCGTACCCGAGGCTGCGGGACCTGTGGCGGATGGTGTCGCGCAGCGCGTACGCGCAGTTGCGCCACCAACCGCTGCTGCTGATCGGGACGGTCGCCGGGCTCGCCCTCGTGTACCTGGCGCCGCCCGTGGCCCTCGTCGCGGGAGCGGCGACGGGCGACGCGGCCGCCGCGCTGGCCGGGGGCCCGGCCTGGCTGGTGATGACGGCGACGTACGTCCCGATGCTCCGCTACTACCGCCAGCCGCTGTGGCTCGCTCCGCTGCTGCCCTGCACCGCGCTGCTGTACCTGCTGATGACGGTCGACTCGGCGGTGCAGCACCACCGGGGCAGGGGCGCGGCGTGGAAGGGCCGCACCTACGCCCGCCCCGACGGCGTGGGCGACGAGGGTGAAGCCGTGCCCGGCCAGGGCTGAGCCCCCGCCGGAGGCGGCGCCGGCGGGATGTCGCGGCGTGAGGTGGGCGTCCGCCCTTCCCGTCGGAACGCTGCCCGCCGCCGTGCGCACCCTTCCCGCCGGACGCTTCGCTTCCAGCCGGGCGCGCCCCATCCGGCCGGGCGTCCCCTCCCGCCGCGCGTCGCGTCCTTCCGCCGCCGTCACTTCCTGCCCGGCGTCCAGTTCATGCCCCAGCCATAGGCATGGTCGACCGTCCGCTGGGGGCTCACTCCGCGCTCCGGCACGAGGTAGCGGGCCTCGCGCCGGACGACGAGGTCGCCCCCGGTGTGGGTGATCAGGGCGAGCGCGCACACCGTCGAGGGAACGGTGCACTCGTCGAGGGAGAAGTCGATCGCGGCGCCGTGCTGGGGCTCGAGGGTGACGGTGGCGTGCAGGTCGGCGAAGGACCGGGCGCCTTCGTAGATGGTGACGAAGACCAGGATCCGCCGGAAGTCACGCCGGTGGTCGAGGTTGACGGTGAGGTTCTCGCCGGTGACCACCGCGCCGGTGCGGTCGTCGCCGTCCAGGTGGATGTACGGCGGCCGGTTCAGGGCGCCGAAGGCGTTGCCGAGGGCCTGTACGACCCCCTTGCGGCCGTCCGACAGTTCGTACAGGGCGCACAGGTCGAGGTCGAGGTCCGAGTGCCTCGCGAAGGCCCGGCCGCGCCTGCCCGCCCGCCCGGTCGACTCCGGGCGCACCTGCCAGTTCAGGTTCACGCGCAGGGCGCCGGACGTGCCGCCCTGCTTGGTCAGGGAGACGGAGGGCGCGGCCTTGGTCAGGGTGACCTTGGTCAGCCGCACCGGGGGCGGGGGCGGCGCCTGCGGCGGGGGCACGGTGGCGGGGAACGCCACCGGGGGCGGCGCGAGCGGTGCGGCCGGCGGCGCGGGCGGTGCGGCCGGCGGCGCGGGCGGTGCGGCCGGCGGCGCGGGCGGTGCGGGGGCCGCCGTCGGTGTCACGGGCGGTGCCGCGTACTGCGGTTCGTCGACGGTGATGCCGAAGTCCGTGGCGAGCCCCTCGAGTCCGCTGCGGTAGCCCTGGCCCACGGCACGGAACTTCCAGGCGCCCTGGCGGCGGTAGAACTCGCCCAGCACGAAGGCGGTCTCGACCGTGGCGTCGGTGCTGTCGAAACGGGCGACGACGGTGTCCCGCGCGGCGTCCCGGACCTCGATGTACAGGCCGGGAACCCGTCCGAACGGTCCGCCGTCCGACGAGGCGGCGAGCACCACGGTCTCCACCGCGGCCTCCACCCGCGTGAGGTCGGCCAGCAGGGTGTCGGTGACGCGGCCCCCGGCCTCCCGCTTGCCCTCGTGGCGGACGGCTCCGGAGGGGTGCGCCGGCTGGTTGTAGAAGACGAAGTCCGCGTCCGAGCGGACCCGGCCGCCGGCCAGCAGCAGCGCCGAGGCGTCCACGTCGGGCACGCCCGGCCCGGACCGCCGGCCCACCTCCACGCGCAGGGCCGTGGCCGGCACCGGCACGTTCGCCCCCTTCATCATCGACATGCATGACCCCTCACGTGTCACCGGGCCGCGCCCGGCACTCCTGCGACTGTGCGTCCGTCTCCACCCTGCTCCCCATGGGTACAGGGGCGCCCACGAGGAGCGTCCCGGGACTCCGGCCAACCGGCGGTAACCCCTTTGGAACTTGGGCTTTACCGGATCCAAACATCGATCGTCGCCCTTTTTCATGGACTTCGCCCGCATTGGGGACACCGGGTCACCGCGGACACCGAAAACAACCCTCTTATCGGTCTCCCCAACCAGCACATCGTGGGCTTAACTTATGTGCCATGACCTCCCCCCGCTCCACTTATGGCGGCGGTTACTACTCCGCCTCCTTCCCGGACACTCCGATCTACGACTCGCTCGTGGCCGAGCGGGGCACCCCGCAGATCGCCCCGATCCGGGTCCCCGCGCCCTACGACACGGGAAGTCACCTTCCCGCGCTCCCCTCGGCGCTGCCCGCCCTCCCGGCGGCCCCGTCCCAGCCCTCCTACGGTTACCCGCAGGCGCCGCAGCCCGCTCCGCTGCAGCAGGCGCCCGCGGCGTACATCCCGCAGCAGGCCACCGCCCCGCGCGGATATCCCGGCCCGCAGCAGGCCACCGCCCCGCGCGGGTACGCCGGACCGCAGCAGCCGCAGCCCCAGCGCCCGATGGGGACCGGCACCGGCTACGAGGCCATGCGTCCCGCCGCGCCGCGACCCGTCCCCGCGCCGTACCAGGACCCGTACAACCAGCAGTACCGCGGTTACTGAGTGACCCGGCGCCGTCGGGGCCGCATGGCACGATGGCGTGATGGGGAACGCAGCACTGTGGTCGGTCCACGTCCACCCGGTCAAGGCGCTCCGGGGCCTCGCGCCCCGGGAGGCCGTCGTGGAGCCCTGGGGTCTGGCCGGGGACCGGCGCTGGGCGCTGATCGACGACGGGGGAAAGGTCGTCACCCAACGCCAGGAGCCACGCCTGGCGTTGGCCGCCGCCGAGCCCGTGCCCGGCGGCGGCGTCCGGCTGTCCGCACCGGGGCGTGAACCGATCACCGTGTCCGTCCCCGAGCCACGTGTGACGGTGACGGTCGACGTCTTCGGCGACAGGATCGAGGCCGTCCCGGCCGATCCCGCCGCGCAGGCCTGGGCCGGCGCCTGCCTCGCGGCCGACGTCCGGCTCGTCCACATGGACGACCCGGCCACGCGACGGCCCGTCGACCCGGACCACGCCCTGCCGGGCGAGACCGTCAGCTTCGCCGACGGCTACCCGCTGCTGCTCACCACGGTGTCCTCCCTCGACGCCCTCAACTCGCTGATCGCGCGCGGCCGGCACGCCGCGGAGGGGCCGTTGCCCATGGACCGCTTCCGGCCCAGCGTGGTCGTGGCCGGCACCCCCGCCTGGGCCGAGGACGACTGGTCCCGCATCGCGATCGGCGAGGTCCTCTTCCGGGTGGCCAGGACGTGCCGCCGATGCGTGGTCACCACGACCGACCAGGCCACCGCCCGGCGCGGCAAGGAACCCCTGTACACCCTCGGCCGGCACCGCCGCTTCGCCGACGGGCTCGTCTTCGGGCAGAACCTGGTGCCCGAGTCCACCGGGACGATCCGCGTGGGCGACCCCGTCACGGTCCTCGACTGACGTCGGTCCGCGTGGGAACCCCGCGCCGGGATCCGCTCGTTGGGGAGGACGAGAGGCCGGAAGGTCCGGACGCGGGTGCGGTGTGCCCTCTTGGCGGCCGGTCCGGGGCGAACGGCTCCGTGGACGACCCGACGGAGCGGAAGGGGGTGCGGGACCGTGCCGGCGATCAGTGGACTCTGGCGCTGGCGGCGCAATCCGCTGCGCCGCGCGACCGACCTCGCCGAGTGCTGGGTGGCGCTGGTCGCCCTGCTGCTCATACTGGCCGCCGCACCCCTGGCGGGCGTCCTCGTCGGCTCCGCCGCCCAGGACGCCCTGCAGAAGGCGGTGCGGGACCAGCGCCAGGCCCGGCACCCCGTGACGGCCACCGTGACCCGCAGGCTCGGCCGGCCTACGCCACCCCCCGACCCCGAGACGCCCTCCGGACGGGACGTCGTCTCCCGAGTCACCGCCGGCTGGACGGCCCCGGACGGAACGCGAAGACGCGGCCCGGTGACGACGACCCTGAAGTTCCCCGCGCCCGGTGACCACTTCACGCTCTGGACGGACCGGCACGGCACCCCGGTGACGCGTCCCCTGGACTCCGCGACGGCCACGACCCACGCCGTGCTGGCCGGAGTCGGCGCGGCGATGTCGGCCGCGGGCCTGGTCGAGGGCGTACGCCGGCTGATCGTCTGGCGCATGGTCCGCCGCCGGTACGCGAGGTGGGACCGGGCCTGGGAGCGCGCGGGTCCCGACTGGGGCCTCACCGGCACCGGCAGTTGACCGCCTTCGGGCTCCGGTCAACCGACCGTCCCCGCGCACGCTACGGTGGACCGGCCGAACGCATCGGCATCGACCCGCGTACGACGAGGTGGGGGCACAGCAACGCCATGGCACAGGGCACGGTCCAGGTGACGCACACCGGCACCTCGCGGTGGCGGCGCCGCACGGGTGAGTACGCATCGCTCGCCGCGGCCCTGGAGGCGGCGGCCGACGGCGACATCCTCACCGTCGCCCCCGGCACCTACCGCGAGAACCTCGTCGTCCAGCGGGCGGTGACCCTGCGCGGCCCCGAGGGCTCCCCCGGATCGGTGCGCATCGCGCCGGCCGACGGAGTTCCCCTCACGGTCCTCGCCTCCGCGGTGGTCCAGGACCTGCACGTGGAGGGCCAGGACACGGCCGCGCCGGCGGTCCTCGTCGAGGAGGGCACGCCGGAGCTGCGGGACCTGCGGATCGTGACCCGCTCCGCGGCGGGGGTCGAGGTACGCGGCGGCGCCCGGCCGACCGTGCGGCGCTGCACGGTGGACAATCCGGCGGGCATCGGCATCGCCGTCCTCGACGGCGGCGGTGGCGTGTTCGAGGAGTGCGAGGTCGTCGCGGCCGGCCAGTCGGGCGTGGCGGTCCGCGGCGGCGCCCACCCGCGGCTCGAGCGCTGCCGGGTCCACCACGCCTCGGGTGCGGGCCTGTCGGTCACCGGCGACAACTCGGTCCTGGAGGCGGTGGGTTGCGAGGTCTACGAGGTGCGCGGCAGCGGCGTGCAGGTCACCGGGCGGGCGTCCGCGCATCTCACCGACTGCGACGTGCACCGCACCACCGCGGACGGTGTCACGCTCGACACGGACGCCGTGCTCACCCTCGCCGACTGCCGCATCCACGACATCCCGGAGAACGCGGTGGACCTGCGCTCGCGCGCGGTGCTCACGCTGACGCGCACGACGGTGCGTCAGTTCGGCCGCAACGGGCTGTCGGTGTGGGACCCGGGCACACGGGTCGACGCCAACCAGTGCGAGATCTTCGACAGCACGGGCGACTATCCGGCGGTGTGGGTCAGTGACGGCGCGACCGCGGTGCTCGACTCCTGCCGGGTGCACGACGTGCCGGACGCGCTGTTCGTCCTGGACCGCGGCTCCCGCGCGGACGTGGTCGACAGCGACCTGTCGCAGGTGCGCAACACGGCGGTGTCCGTGAGCGACGGTGCCACCGCGCAGCTCGACGACTGCCGGATCAAGGACGCGGCGACGGGCGCCTGGTTCCGCGACCACGGCAGCGGCGGCACGCTCGGCAACTGCACCCTGGACGGCACCCAGACCGGCGTGATCGTCACCAAGGGCGCCGACCCGACCATCGAGCGCTGCACGGTCGTCTCCCCCGCCGAGGCCGGCTTCTACGTGTCGGCGGGAGGCCGCGGCAGTTTCCTCGACTGCCGGGTGACGGGCAGCGGCGGTTACGGCTTCCACGTGATAGACGGCTGCCGTGCGACGCTGCGCAAGTGCCGTACGGAACGCTGCGCGCGCGGCGGGTACGAGTTCGCGGAGGGCGGGCCGGACGCCGGCGCGGGCCCCGTGGTCGAGGACTGCACCAGCGACGAGAGCGGAGCGCCGCGCCCGCCCGCGGCGCGGGAGACGGCCGAGCAGAGCACGAGCGCGACGCCCGGTCTGCTGGGTGCGATCCCCGGGCAGCGCGCCATCGAGCTGGAGCCGTCGGTGACGGCCGGGGAGCCGGAGCAGCCCGCCCGGAGCGCGAAGGACGTCCTCGGCGAACTCGACGCGCTGGTGGGCCTGGAGAGCGTCAAGCGCGAGGTGCGCGCCCTCACCGACATGATCGAGGTGGGCAGGCGCCGGCAGCAGGCCGGCCTGAAGGCGGCCTCCGTCAAGCGGCATCTGGTCTTCACCGGCTCCCCCGGCACGGGCAAGACGACGGTCGCCCGCCTGTACGGCGAGATCCTGGCCTCGCTCGGTGTCCTGGAGAAGGGGCACCTCGTCGAGGTGTCCCGGGTCGACCTGGTCGGTGAGCACATCGGCTCGACCGCGATCCGCACCCAGGAGGCGTTCGAACGGGCGCGTGGCGGTGTCCTGTTCATCGACGAGGCGTACGCGCTGTCGCCGGAGGACGCCGGCCGTGACTTCGGCAAGGAGGCCATCGACACGCTGGTGAAGCTGATGGAGGACCACCGTGACGCGGTGGTGGTGATCGTGGCCGGGTACACCGCCGAGATGGAGCGGTTCCTGTCCGTCAACCCGGGTGTGGCGTCCCGCTTCTCGCGGACGATCACTTTCGGCGACTACGGTCCCGACGAGTTGCTGAGGATCGTCGAGCAGCAGGCCGAGGAGCACGAGTACCGGCTGGCGCCGGGTGCGGCCGAGGCGCTGCTGAAGTACTTCACGGCGATCCCCAAGGGCGCGGCCTTCGGCAACGGGCGTACCGCGCGGCAGACGTTCGAGGCGATGGTGGAACGCCACGCGAGCCGCGTCGCCCAGCTCGCCGACCCGAACACGGACGACCTGACGCTCCTCTACGCCGAGGACCTGCCCGAACTGCCCTGAGGCTCGCAGTCCGGCCCGGCGGGATGCCCGTCCCGGTGCCGTGGGCCGGGCAGATCGGGGCGCAGCCGCGCCAGGAGCCGCTGCCGCTCCTCGGCGAAGGCCGGGTCCGCCTGGTAGTCGGAGTGGCCGAGGATCGGGGCGGGCAGCGGATGGCGTCCGGTGCGACCGTAGGCGAGGGGGTCCTTGAGCGGGTCGCGGTCCACCGCCGGACCGCAGTCGCCGGGCAGCCGGACCGGGCCGCCGATGGGGTCGGTGAGCCGGTAGAGGTTCCGCCAGCAGTCCACGTCCCGGTGCAGGGCGCTGAGGGCGGCCGGGCCGAAGTGGGCGGGGAACCAGCGGCCGTACAGGCGCTCCAGCGGGGAGCCGTACGTCAGCAGGGCGACGCGTCCGCGGACGGCCGGGGTGAGCTGCCAGGCCGCGGCGGCGGCGAGCACACTGCCCTGGGAGTGCCCCGACAGCACGAGCCGTCCGCCGGTGGCCTCCGTCCAGGTCGCCATGCGCCAGGTCAGGTCGGGCACCGCCCGCTCGGCGTAGCAGGGCGGCGCGAAGGGGTGTGCGGCGCGCGGCCAGAAGGTGCCCACGTCCCACAGGATGCCGATGGTGCGCCGGGCGGAGGCGTCCTTGTACGCGCGACGCCCCCAGGTGACGAAGAGCAGGAAGCCCAGTCCCACCAGCCATGAGCCCAGCGCCTGCGCCGTCTCGGCCGCGCCCTCGACCACGGCGAACGTGCCGTCGGCGGCCCGGGCCGGGGTGTCGCCCGTGCCCAGTGCGCCCGCCACCGCCGCCGCGCCCAGCAGGAGCGTGGCCGCCGAGGTGACTCCCAGCACCAGGGGCCCGTCGTCGGTGAGCGTCGCCATGGCGCGGGTCCTGGCGATGCGGCGGCTGCGTTGCGGGTCCGCCGGCTCCCCCGGGTGGTCCTGCTCGACGGTGACGCGGAGGGTGCGGGCCAGCCGCCAGGTGCGCGCGGCGAGCCGCCCGCAGAGCGCCAGGAGCACGAGGAGCACCAGCGGGATCGCGGACGCCTGCCACGTCAGCAGGACCGGCGGGCCGGGGATCGAGGCGCCGGTGCCGTCGAGCCAGTCGGCGACGCGCTGCGCGACGCCGCCGGACATCACGGCGCCCAGGGCGCACGCCAGCACGGCGACCGCGGGACCGGCCAGGCCGCGCAGTGCCGTGCGGGACGGCTCGGGGGCGGCCTGCGCCGGCGCGGGAACGGCACGGCGGGCGGTGCGGTGCAGGGAGTGCGCGACACCTGCGAGGACGACGACGAGCAGGCCCTGGGCCAGGGCGATGCCGCCGAACGTGACGTCCCCGGGCAGCCGCCCGGCCGACTGCCACCCCGGCCGCGTCCACCCGGCGTACACGGCGGCGAGCGGGAGCAGGAGCAGCGCGCCGAGAGGCAGCCGCCGTACGAGGTGGCGGTCGAGCTCCCGGTCGAGCCGGTGCTCGCTGCGCCCGCGGCGGCAGATGACCGCCACCACGGCGACCGCTGCGGCGGCGAGGGCCGCGAGCAGGACCCGTCCGACGGTGTCGAGCACCACGGACCCGCCGGGGCGGCGGTCGAAGCGGGCCGCGGGCGTGGTCACGGCCGCCGCGACGGTCAGCAGACCGGCGGCGGTGTGGGCGGCCCGCAGCCGGGCCACCAGGCGGCGGCCGTACCAGAAACCGGGGCGGCCCAGGGCGGTGCGGCCGGTGTCGTCGTCGGGCCCGGAGCCGTGGGACAGGGGCTGCTGGGACTCGTAGGCGCTCCAGGTGCGGTGGGACAGGTACCAGAGCAGGCCGGTGAGAGCGCCGGGCACCACTGCCGCGAGCGCCAGCCGGCGCCCGGGGTCGCTCCACCAGCCGCCGTCCGCCGGTGACAGGAAGCCGAGCCAGGAGTGCCGTTCGGCGCACGCCCGGGTGCCCGCGCACTGCCAGGCCGCGAGGTCCAGGGCGACCTCGCAGGCGGCGGCGACGAGCAGCACGGTCAGGGTCAGGCCGGCGAGCCGGACGAGGAGGCCGTACAGGCGGACCGTGCGGATACGGCCGCGCGCGGCCGGGCGCATCCAGTGGGCGAGGTTGACGACCATGAAGGGCAGCAGCAACAGCCACAGGGCCCGGGTGCCGTCGCCGGAGGTGAGGTTGCACCAGACGTACGCCTCGGGCACCGGTCTGCCGGGGTCGGCCCCGTGTCCGGCGTCGGCGTCGGCGGCGCGCCGGAAGACGGCCGCGGTGTCGTCGCCGGTGATCCGCACCGTGCGCGGGTCGTCCAGCATCCTGTCCGGTGTGGTGCCGCCGACCCCGTGCACGAGCAGTTCCAGGGCGGCACCTGCGGGCTCGGGGCGCGGGGCGGGGCCGTCCGGGCCGGGGTGCGGGGCCGGACCGGCGGGAGCGGGGTGCGGTGAAGGGGCGGTCGGTCCGGGGACGGAGACGGGACCGGCCGGTCCGGGGTGCGGTGCGGGCCCGGTGAGTTCTGGCGGCGGTAAGGGGCTGCCGGCCGGTCCGGGGTGCCGGGGGCCGCCCTCCGTCCCCTCCGCCGCCGCCCGCCGCTGCCTGCGTTCCATCGCTCCCCCTTCCCGGCGCTTCCCCGCGCTTCCCCCGTGTCACGCCGCCGTCGGCCCGTTGCCCGTGCGGGCACGGGGATTCCCGCCCGCGGGCCTCCGCACACCTGGTCCCACCGAATTCCTCCGATTCGGGTCCGCCGACGGAACCAATGGGGCGCGTGTGACATGTGCGCGCCCAGACGGGCGGTGGCGCGGCCTGCGCCGACCCGTGCGAGGATGGGACGTCCGCGCACCCGGACGGGGGCGAACCACCTTGTCACAGCGGGTGCGCAGCGCGTGTCGGACTTGCTTGAGGCGAAAGGAACCGGAGCACACGTGAGTGAGAATCAGAACCTCCTCGCGGAGCAGCGGCGCGCCCTGATCCTCGAAGAGGTCCGGCGCCGCGGCGGCGTCCGGGTCAACGAGCTGACACGCAAGCTCGGTGTGTCGGACATGACGGTCCGCCGTGACCTGGACGCGCTGGCCCGCCAAGGCGTCCTGGAGAAGGTGCACGGCGGCGCGGTTCCCCTCGTGGAGGCGAGCACCCACGAGCCGGGCTTCGAAGCGAAGTCCGGCCTGGAGCTGACCGCCAAGGAGGACATCGCGCGGGCGGCGGCCGAGTTGGTCGCGCCCGGCACCGCGATCGCGCTGTCGGGCGGCACGACGACGTACGCGCTGGCCCAGCATCTGCTGGACGTGCCGGACCTGACCGTGGTCACCAACTCGGTACGGGTGGCGGACGTCTTCCACACCACCCAGCGCAGCTCCGGCCGGCGGCCGGGCGCGGCGACGGTCGTGCTGACCGGCGGCGTGCGGACGCCCTCCGACTCCCTGGTGGGGCCGGTGGCCGACCGGGCGATCGGCGCGCTCCACTTCGACGTGCTGTTCCTCGGGGTGCACGGGATATCCGTGGAGGCCGGCCTGTCCACGCCGAATCTCGCGGAAGCGGAGACGAACCGGCGGCTGGTGCAGTCGGCGCGGCGGGTCGTCGTGATCGCCGACCACACCAAGTGGGGTGTGGTGGGCCTCAGTTCCTTCGCCGGTCTGGAGCAGATCGACACGCTGGTGACGGACGCCGGGCTGCCGCAGGACGCGCGCGCCGAGGTCTCGGAGCACCTGCGGCTGGTGGTGGCGGGCGAGCCCGAGGCCGTGGCGGAGACCTCGGAGGCCTGACGGGCCCTGCGCCGTGGCGGCCGTCCGGCGCGCCGGCTCGGCAGCCGCGGCGCCCTGACACGTGCGGGCCCTGCGCCGCAGGTGAGGACGTCGGCGACGGCCGCCCGGCCGTGGCCCGGCAGACTGGCGGACCTCAGTCCAGCCACACACCCGTGGTCAGGAAGGACTCGATCACCGCCGTGTACGGGGTGATGTCGAGCCCCTGCGCCGCCAGCCACGTGTCGGAGTAGTACTTGTCGAGGTAGCGGTCCCCCGGGTCGCACAGCAGCGTCACCACACTGCCCCGCTCTCCCCGCCCGACCATCTCGCCGACGATCTTCAGGGCGCTCCACAGCCCGGTGCCGGTCGAGCCGCCCGCCTTGCGGCCCATGGTCCGCTCCAGCGCGCGGACCGCGGCCACGCTCGCCGCGTCCGGCACCCTCATCATCCGGTCGACGGCGCCGGGCACGAAGCTGGGCTCCATGCGGGGCCGGCCGATGCCCTCGATACGCGAGGGACAGTCGCAGGTGACGTCCGGGTCGCCGGCGCTCCAGCCGTCGAAGAAGCACGAGTTGTCCGGGTCGGCGACACAGACGCGGGTGTCGTACTGCATGTAGTGCACGTAGCGCGCGATGGTCGCCGACGTGCCGCCGGTGCCCGCGGTGGCGACGATCCACGCGGGCTCCGGGAACCGCTCCAGCTCAAGCTGACGGAAGATCGACTCGGCGATGTTGTTGTTGCCGCGCCAGTCGGTGGCGCGCTCGGCGTAGGTGAACTGGTCCATGTAGTGGCCGCCGGTCTCCGCCGCGAGGGCGGCGGAGGCCTGGTACAGGGTGCGCGGGTCGTCGACGAAGTGGCACCGCCCGCCGTGGAACTCGATGAGGCGGCACTTCTCCGCGCTCGTCGTGCGCGGCATGACCGCGATGAAGGGCACGCCGATCAGCTTCGCGAAGTAGGCCTCGGAGACGGCCGTCGAGCCGCTGGAGGCCTCGATCACGGGGCGGCCCGGCCGGATCCAGCCGTTGCAGAGGCCGTAGAGGAAGAGGGAACGCGCCAGCCGGTGCTTCAGGCTTCCGGTCGGATGGGTCGACTCGTCTTTCAGGTACAGGTCGATGCCCCACTGCTCGAGCAGCGGGAAGCGGAGCAGGTGCGTGTCGGCGGAGCGGTTCGCGTCCGCGTGGACCTTGCGGACGGCTTCTTTCAGCCAGGCGCGGTAGTCGGCGTCGCTGCGGTCGACGTCGAGGGTCTCGCCGGTCCGGCGCTGCTGGGTGGTGCTCACGGCAGGACTCCTTACGCTCAGCGCCGACGGCGCGTCTCGCGGCCGGACGCACCCGATGATAGACACCCTCCGCACCCACCCCACCTGCATAAACGCGCCTTTGAGCGGCTCAAAGGCGGCCCTGGGCCGCAGCGCGCGCAGGGGTGGGGGCGCATTCGCGCGAGTGCTTCGGGCGCCGGTCGGGAGCCCCCTGCGCGCACTGGTGCGGTACGCCGGGGGCGGGCAGACTGCACCGGGACGAACCCGGCCGGGTCCCGACGGACCCGGCGGCGCGCACGAGGGGGCGGGGAAGGATGGGGGAACCGGAGTTCAAGGTCACGGGCGTGCGGATCGGTCAGCGACTGCGTTCCCTCACCCGGGCCGGGCAGGTCCGGATCAACGACGGCAGGCTGGAGTTGCTGACCAGCTACGGCAGTGAGATCGACAGCGCCCCGGTACGGGCCGTGCGCGCGTCGCGGCCGTGGTTCGCACCGGACGACCGGGCGCTGGCCGAGCTGAACGGCAGGCGGTACGTGCTGACCCTCGGCGGCGACGACCCCACTGCGGGCGAGCCCGGACCGCCCCCCGCGCGCCGGTTCGTGGAGGCCGTCCGCAGGGCAGCGGGACGAGGCCGCTGAGGAGGCCGCGAGTTGCGGTGCCTCACCCCGTGCGCCACGCTTGTCTCACGTCACTCTGGGTTTACCGGCGATAACGCTGCGAACCAGCCCGCCGGCCACGACAGCAGGCGGCAGTGTCACGCAGACGTCCTGCTGGATCCGAACCTTCGTGTTCTTCCGGACCTCAACGTCGGGGAGTCGCAGCCGTGATCAGTCACCCAAGCAGGCACTGCACGGTGGAGCTCCAAGCCCTGCCGTCGCGGATCGGCCAGGTCCGCAGAATCGTATCGGCGCAGTTGCGCTACTGGCAGTTGGACCCACTGATAGACCGGGCGACGCTCGGTGTGACGGAGCTGTTGACCAACGTCCACCAGCACGCCCGGCCCGACAAGATGTGCACCGTGCACATCGAGCTGCTGCTCGACCGGCTCATGGTCTCGGTGCGCGACCACGACCCGCGCCTCCCCGTGGTGGGGGACGTGGAGCCGCTCGCCACCGGCGGTCGCGGGCTGGCGATGGTCGCCGCCATGAGCGAGAGCTGGGGCGCGCGCCCGGACGGTGAGGAGGGCAAGGTCGTCTGGTTCACCCTGCCGACCGCGGCGGCCGCGCCGGTGGCGCCGGTGGGGGACGTGCCGCTCCTGACCGGCGCCGAGCAGCCGGCGCGCTGCCTGGCGGAGGTCGAGCCCGTGCTCGGCGCCCACGCCCCGGCTCACGAGCCCGCCCGGTCCGCCGTGGTCGGCTGACCGGGCCCCTGCCGCCGCCTGGGGGCGACGGCCCCTGCGGGTGGCCGCCCCGCGGCGGCGCCGTCCCGGCACGGCAGCGGCGCGGCCCCGCACACTCAGGTCGGGTTGCCGGGGGCGGAGCGGCCGAAGTGCTCCTCCAGCACCGACAGCCGGCGCCAGTACTCCTCCTCGTCCATCTCCCCCGAGGCGAAGCGGCGGCCCAGCACGGCGAGGGGCGCGTCGCCGCGGGGTGCCGCCTGCGGCGCGTGCCACGGGCCGCCGCGGCCGCGCCGGCCCGTGCGGCGCAGGACGGTGGCGGCGCCGACCAGCACGGCCGCCCAGATCAGGGGGAAGAGAAGGATCCACGGCCCCGGGCCGCCGTCCCAGTGCGCGAGCGTCTGCATCTTGGTTCATCTCCCTCATGGAGGCTTTCGGAGGGTCGTCCGGTGATGCGTCCAGAGTGGCTCGTGGACGGCGCCCCCGTCGTCGTACGGCCGGCGGCAGTGCGCGTACCTCGCGGGGAGTAGGCCCGGTGTCGCCGTCATGGCGGTCCCGCACTCTGTACCTACTGGTATGTACACTCCCCTCATGAGCACTCCGGAGCGGCTGATCGAGTCCACACGCGAACTGCTGTGGGAGCGCGGCTATGTGGGCACCAGCCCCAGGGCGATCCTGGAGCGGGCGGGCGCCGGCCAGGGCAGCATGTACCACCACTTCAAGGGCAAGCCGGACCTGGCCCTGAGGGCGATCCGGCGGACCGCCGAGGAGTTGCGGGCTTCGGCTGAGGCGGTGCTCGGCGGCCCGGGCACCCCGTACGAGCGCATCGAGGCCTATCTGCGGCGCGAGCGCGACGTCCTGCGCGGCTGTCCGGTCGGCCGGCTGACGATGGACCCGGACGTCGTCGCCAGCGGCGAACTGCGCGCGCCGGTCGACGAGACGCTCGACTGGCTGCGCGAGCGCCTGGCGGGAATCGTCGAAGAGGGCAAGGAACAGGGCCAGTTGGCGTCCTCGCTGGACGGCGCGGAGATCGCGGCGGCGATCGTCGCGACGGTCCAGGGCGGATACGTGCTCGCCCGGGCCTCCGGCTCCCCCGCCGCCTTCGACGCCGGCGTCAGGGGCCTGCTGTCGCTCCTCGCCCCACACAGCCGGCCGAGCTGAGAGCGTCGCGCCACCGGGCGCCGGACACCACACCGACAGCACGCCCCCGACCGAGGAAGGACGACTTTTCATGCACGCCATGCAGTACGAGGTGACGCTGCCCGCCGGCTACGACATGGGCATCATCCGCGACCGGGTGGCCCGCTTCGGGCACCTGCTCGACGACTGGGACGGCCTGGGCTTCAAGGCGTATCTGATGCGGGAACGCGGAGTGCACGGCTCACCGGTCGACCAGTACGCGCCGTTCTACCTGTGGAACACCGTGGAAGGGATGAACTCCTTCCTCTGGGACGGCGGTCTGCAGAGGATCGCCGACGACTTCGGCCGCCCCTCGGTACGGCAGTGGACGGGCCTGGCCTACGAGGAGGGCACCGCGCGCTCCCCCGCCCTCGTCGCCGTGCGCCATCGGCAGCCCGTGCCCGAGGGCGCGGTGCTGTCCGAGGCCGTGCGGGAGGCGGTGCGGGAGACCGGACGGCTGGCCGCCCAGGACGGCGCGGTGCTCGCGGCGGCCGTCGCGGACACGAGCCGCTGGGAGCTGGTGCACTTCTCCCTGTGGGAGCACGACGCCCCGAAGGCCCCCGGCGACGTGTTCCAGGTGCTGCACCTGTCGGCGCCGGGCCGTGACGCGCTGCCGCGGAATCGGCAGTGGTGACCGGTGTGCGCGGGGCGGGCAGGACGGCCCTCAGGCGAGCGCCGTCAGCGGGTCGTCCAGGACCGGCTGCCAGGCCAGCTCGGCCGCGCCCACCAGGCTGTTGTGGTCCAGCGTGCAGGAAAGGATGGGGACGCTGCCGCTCTGGCCCCACAGGCTGCGGTCGGCGACGACGGCGCGCAGCCGTTCCGGGTCGGTGTCGAGCAGGGTCCCGTGCAGTCCGCCGAGGATGATCCGGTCCGGGTTGAGGATGTTCACCAGGCCCGCGAGGCCCAGGCCCAATCGGTCGACGAGGGCTTCGGCGGCCGCACGGACGGCAGGGTCCCCGTAGTGGTCGCGGAGCAGGTCGTTGGCCTGCTGCAGCAGCGACACCTCGGGTCCCGGGTCGCGGCCCGCAGCGGTGAGAAGGGCCAGCGGGTCCGCCTCGACGTCGAGGCAGCCGCGGCTGCCGCAGTGGCAGGGGCGGCCCTCGGGGTTGACGGTGAGGTGGCCGACCTCCAGGGCAAGGCCCGAACTGCCGGTGTGCAGCCGCCCGTCCAGCACCAGCGCGCCGCCGACCCCCCGGTGCCCGGTGGCGACGCACAGCAGGTCGCGGGCGCCCCGGCCCGCGCCGTGCCGGTGCTCGGCGAGCGCCGCGAGGTTGACGTCATTGGCGGCGAACGCCGGCCCGGCGATCCCGGCCGCGCGCACGCACTCCTGGAAGATGCGGCGAACCGGCGCCCCGGCGGGCCAGGCCAGGTGGAGCGGGTTCAGCGCGAGGCCCTCGGGTTCGGCGACCGCGGACGGCACGGCGAGTCCCGCGCCCACGCAGCGCCGCCCGGTGGTGCGCAGCAGCTCGGCGCCCGCCTCGACGACGGAGCCGAGCACCTTGGCCGGATCGGCGTCGACGGTCTCGCAGCCGGGCGCGGTGGCGACGATCCGGCCGCCCAGGCCGACCAGCGCCGCGCGGAAACCGTCGGCGTGCACCTGTGCGGCCAGGGCGACGGGGCCGTCCTCGGCGACGGCGAGCCGGTGGGAGGGCCGCCCCTGCGAACCGGCGGCCGCCCCCGGCCGGGCGTCCACCCGGATCAGGCCCAGTGCCTCCAGTTCGGCCGCCACCGCGCCGGCCGTCGCCCGGGTCACGCCGAGTTCGGCGGTGAGGACGGCCCGGGTCGGGGCGCGCCCGGTGTGCACGAGCTCCAACGCGGGGCCGAGCGCACCGCGCCCCCGGTCCAGCCGCGTCCTCGACGTGGTCCCGCCCCCCGCCGCCCGGGGATCCGCCTTGCCGCTCATGAGGGCGAGTCTCCCATGATCCGCCGGTCCTGTGACCGGCGCCGCGAGGCCCTGCCCGCCCGGCCGGCGATCTCGCGGCCGGTTTCAGGACCAGGCGATCTCGCCGTGGCGGAGAAAAGCCTCCGGTCCCCGGCGCCGGGCTCCTCGGTGGCGAGGGCGGCAACAGCGTCCGTGCCCTCGGCGACCGTCCGGTGGCCGCCGTGACCGTTGATCAGCGGTGCTCGCGAGACGGCCTTCACAAGCCGCTCACCCGCAGCGTGACGTTGAGACGTCCGGTGAGGCCCAGCTCGGGCGGTGCCGTGCCCGCGTGCACGCGCGGTACGCCGTGGTAGGCGAGCCGGGACGGGCCACCGAACACGAACAGGTCTCCACTGCGCAGGGTGACGTCGGTGTACGGCCGGGTCCGGGTCGCGGTGTTGCCGAAGCGGAACACGCAGGTGTCGCCGAGGCTCAGCGACACCACGGGCGCGCCGGACTTCTCGTCGGCGTCGCGGTGCATGCCCATGCGGGCGTCGGCGTCGTAGAAGTTGATCAGGGCGAGGTCGTAGGCCGCGTCGGTGGCCGCCTCCTCGCCGAGGGCGTCGGCCACCGCCCGGCGGCCCAGCGCGCCCAGCCAGTCCGGGAACGGTTTCACCGGGGCGCCGTCACCGTCGACGACCGTGCGGGCGTAGGCGTACGGATGCCAGTGCCAGCCCAGGCAGACCTGCCGCGCGCTCATCGTGCCGCCGCCGGGGGTGCGCACCCGGCGCAGGCCGGCCGGCGGGCGGGCCCACTCCCGGCAGGCCGCCAGCAGCTCGCGCTGTCCTCGGGGCTCCAGCCAGTCCGGCACGTGCACGGCCCCCGGAGCCACCTGCGTGCGGGGCCGGGGGAACAACTCGGGGTTCATGCCGTCCATGCTCGCGCACCTCCGGCCGAGGCGGGCGCCCACCGGGGAGAGGCGGTCACCGCGACCGCTCCGCCCGACTGACCGGTGCGAAGGGTACGACTGGGCGACCGGGTGCGGCCGGTGCCCTGAACTGCGACTCGGCTAGCCTTGACGCACGATGAACGACCGTATGACGACCGGGCGGGGCGAGCTGGAGCTGGCCCGGTTTCCCGAGGACCCCCGTGACCGGCTCCGTGCCTGGGACGCCTCCGACGAGTACCTCCTGCGGCACCTCGCGGAGCAGGACGCTCCGCTGTCCGGGACGGTCGTGGTCGTCGGGGACCGCTGGGGCGCGCTCACGACCGCTCTCGCGGCGTACCGGCCGGTGCAGATCACCGACTCGTTCCTCACCCGGGAGGCGACCCGCGTCAACCTCGCCCGCAACGGTGTGGAGGCCGGCGCGGTCCGGCTGCTGACCACGCGGGACCCGGTGCCCGACCGCGTCGACGTGCTGCTGGTGCGGGTGCCCAAGAGCCTCGCCCTGCTGGAGGACCAGCTCCTGCGGCTGGCGCCCGCGCTGCACGAGAACACGGTCGTCGTCGGCACGGGCATGGTCAAGGAGATCCACACCTCGACGCTGGAGGTCTTCGAGCGTGTCATCGGCCCGACCCGGACCTCGCTCGCCGAGCGCAAGGCACGGCTGATTCTCAGCGTCCCCGATCCGTCCCGGCAGCGGCCTCCCAGCCCGTGGCCGTACACCTACACCCTGCCCGAGGGCATCGGCGCCGTCTCGGGCCGGCCCGTCGTCAACCACGCGGGGGTGTTCTGCGCCGACCGGCTCGACATCGGCACCCGGTTCTTCCTCCAGCACCTGCCGGCGGGCCGTGGGGGCGGCCGGCGGATCGTGGATCTCGGCTGCGGCAACGGAGTCGTCGGTACGGCCGCGGCGCTGGCCGATCCAGGGTCCGAGGTGCTGTTCGTCGACGAGTCCTTCCAGGCCGTCGCCTCGGCCGAGGCGACGTACCGGGCGAGCGGCGCGATCGGGAAAGCCGAGTTCCGGGTCGGCGACGGGCTGGCCGAGGTGCCGGCCGGCAGCGCGGACCTGGTGCTCAACAACCCGCCGTTCCACTCGCACCAGGCGACGACGGACGCGACGGCGTGGCGCATGTTCGCCGGCGCCCGGCGCGTCCTGCGCCCCGGCGGCGAGCTGTGGGTCGTCGGCAACCGGCACCTGGGCTACCACGTGAAGCTGCGGCGGTTGTTCGGCAACAGCCGACTCGTCGCCGGCGACCCGAAGTTCGTGGTGCTGAAGGCGGTCAGGCAGCGGTAGCGACGCGGTGATCCGCGCCGCCGGCGCGAGCCGGTGCCGGCCGGGGACGCCGTCCGGCCGGGGCCACGGCGCGGGCATCGGACGCCCCGGCACGGGACCCGGACGCCCCCCGCACGCGCAGCGGCGTCCCGGCCGACCTCATTCGTGCCGGCCGAGCAGGCCGATGAGCCGCTCGACCGTTCGCACCATGGCCTCCCGGCCGGCGCCGAGGTAGGTGCGGGAGTCGACCGCCCGGGGGTGGGCGGCGAGGAAGTCGCGGATCGCGCCGGTCATCGCGAGGTTGAGGGCGGTGCCGATGTTGATCTTGGCGATGCCGCCGGCGACGGCAGCGGTCAGTTCGCCGTCGGGCACGCCGGAGGAGCCGTGCAGGACGAGGGGGACGTCCAGGCCGTCGGTGAGTCGTTTGAGGAGGTCGTGGTCGAGCGCCGCGGTGCGCTCGGTCATGGCGTGCGTGGTGCCGATGGCCACAGCCAGGGCGTCCACACCGGAGTCGGTGACGAACCCGCGCGCCTCGACGGGATCGGTACGGGCGCCGGGCGCGTGGGCGTCGAGGGCCGGCGCGCCGTTCTTGCCGCCGATCTCGCCCAGCTCGGCCTCGATCCACAGTCCCCGGGAATGGGCCCACTCGGCGGCCGCCCTGGTCGCGGCGAGGTTGTCGACGTACGGCAGACGGGAGGCGTCGTACATCACGGAGCTGAAGCCGGCGCCGGGCGCCTGGCGCAGCAGGTCCTCGCTCTGCACGTGGTCGAGGTGCAGGGCGACCGGGACGGTGGCGCGTTCCGCCGCGGCGGCGGCCGCGCGCGCGAGGGGCAGCAGCCGTCCGCAGCGGTACTTGACGGCGTTCTCGCTGATCTGGAGGACCACGGGCGAACCTGCCGCCTCGGCGCCGGCGACGACGGCCTCGACGTGTTCCAGTGTGATGACGTTGAAGGCGGCGACTGCGGAGCGTGCTGCGGCGGCGCGGGTGACCAGCTCGCCGGTGGCTGCAAGCGGCACGGCCTGTCCTTTCCGGGGCGTCGGGGGGCGGGGCGCGGCGTGCGGAGGCGGGACGGGGTCCGCCGGTCAGGGGGCGAGGATCACGGAGCGGGTGAGGTGGCGCGGCTGGTCCGGGTCGAGGCCCCGGGCCGCGGCGACGGCGACGGCGAGCCGCTGGGCGCGGACCAGTTCGGCGAGCGGGTCGAGGCCCCCTTCGATCCACAACCCGCCGGTGGCGCGCACCTGTTCGGCGAGCCCCTCGGGAGCCCTGCCGAGCATCCAGGTCGCCGTGGAGTGGGTGGTGATGCTGATGGGGCCGTGGCGGTACTCCATCGCCGGGTACGCCTCCGTCCAGGACAGTGAGGCCTCCCGCATCTTCAGCCCGGCCTCGTTGGCCAGCCCCACGGTCCAGCCGCGGCCGAGGAAGGTGAACTGCGTGCAGTCGACGAGCCCTTCGGGCAGTGGAGCGGACAGCGCGGTGCGGGCGTCGGCCACGACGGCGTCGGTGTGCAGGCCGAGGTGGGCGCGCAGCAGCGTGAGGGCGGTGGTGGCGAACCGCGTCTGCACCACGGAGTGTTCGTCGGCGAAGCCGAGCACGACGATGTCGTCGGCGGCGCTCATCACCGGTGTGTCCGGATCGGCGGTGACCGCGGTGGTGCGCGTGCGGCCCTTCAATTGCCCGAGCAGCTGGAGCACTTCGGTGGTCGTGCCGGAGCGGGTGAGGGCGAGGACGCGGTCGTAGGAGCGTCCCTCGGGGAACTCCGAGGCGGCGAACGCGTCGGTCTCGCCCTGTCCCGCGTTCTCGCGCAGCGCGGCGGCGGCCTGGGCCATGAAGTAGGAGGTGCCGCAGCCGACGATCGCAACCCGCTCCCCCGGCGCCGGCAGGGCCCGGTCGTGTCCGGCGGCCTCCGCCGCGGCGCGCTCCCAGCATTCGGGCTGGCTGTTCAGCTCGTCCTCGACATGCGTCATGCCGCGCCTCCCGTTGTGATTGTTCCTGCAAGATAGGGCTGCCTTACGATCACAATCAAGCATGCCGCGCTGCGCGGGGTGCGTTAGGGTCGCGGAGGATCGAGGAACGGAGGCGCCGATGTCGCGCGACGCCCGCTGGAAGGCGCTGCTGGAGCTGCTCGTCGAGCGCGGCCGGCTGGACGTCGAGGAGGCGGCGGCCGAGCTCGCGGTGTCGGCCGCGACGATCCGGCGGGACTTCGACCAGCTCGCCGAGCAGCAGATGCTCGTGCGCACCCGTGGGGGCGCGGTGGTGCACGGCGTCTCCTACGAACTGCCCCTGCGCTACAAGACGGCCCGCCGGGCCTCCGAGAAGCAGCGGATCGCCAGGGCGGTGGCGGACCTGGTCGCGCCCGGTGAGGCGGTGGGCCTGACCGGCGGCACGACCACCACCGAGGTGGCCCGGGCCCTGGCGGTGCGCGGCGACCTCACCTCGGGCTCGCCGGCGCTGACCGTGGTGACCAACGCGCTCAACATCGCCAACGAGCTCGCCGTACGACGGCAGTTCAAGATCGTGGTGACGGGCGGGGTGGCGCGCCCCCAGTCGTACGAACTCATCGGGCCGCTGGCGGACAGGGTGCTGAGCCAGATCACGATCGACGTGGCGGTGCTCGGGGTGGTCGCCTTCGACGTCGCGCACGGCGCGGCGGCCCATGACGAGGCGGAGGCGGCCGTCAACCGGCTGCTGTGCGACCGTGCCGAACGCGTCGTCGTGGCCGCCGACTCCAGCAAGCTGGGCCGGCGTGCCTTCGCCCGCATCTGCGCGGCCGAGGCGGTGGACACGCTGGTCACGGACACGGCGGCGGAACAGGAGGCCGTGCGGGGGTTCGAGGAGGCGGGCATCCGGGTCCTGGCCGTGTGACGGCGCGCCCCGGGCCGGGGGTACGCCGGCCCGCGGACAGCCGCGCCGTCACCCGCGCCGAGCTCGGGGACGAGGTGTGCGCGAAGCCGCGGACGCCCTGCTGGTCCAGTTGTACTGCCCAGGCGTACGCGACGCGGGGAGCGCGGGCCGCGCGTCCGCCCGGCTCCGGAATCCTCACCGGGCGCCGGCGCACCGGAGCGGCCCGGTGCGCCGGCGTCGCCGCGGCGCGGTGACCGGCCGCACGGCCGCCGCCCACCCGCGCGTTCACCCGCGTGGGCGATGCGGCGGACACGGCGTCCGCCGGCACCGCCCACGGTCACTGCAGCGTGCGCTCCAGGCGCTCGGCCACCAGCTTGACGAACCGGGACGGGTCCTTGGGCCGGCCGCCCTCCGCGAGCACCGCCAGACCGTGCAGGAGTTCGGCGGTCCCGGCCAGCGCCGTACGGGCCTCGCGCTCCTTGTACGCCTGGTTCAGGCCCTTCACCAGCAGGTGGTCGGGGTTGAGTTCGAGGATCCGCTTGGCGCGGGGCACTTCCTGGCCCATCGCCCGGTACATGTTCTCCAGGGCAGGGGTGAGGTCGTGTGCGTCGGAGACGACGCAGGCCGGGGAAACGGTGAGCCGTGACGACAGGCGCACCTCCTTGATGTCCTCCGCCAGCTGCTCCTTCATCCAGCCGAGCAGGGCCGCGTACTCCTCGCCCTGCTCCTCCCGCTCGTCGCCGGTCCTCGCGTCCTCCTGCGGGCCGAGGTCGACCTCGCCCTTGGCGACGGACCGCAGCCGCTTGCCCTCGTAGGCTCCGACGGCGTCGACCCAGACCTCGTCGACCGGGTCGGTGAGCAGCAGCACCTCGATGCCCCGGTCCCGGAAGGCCTCCATGTGCGGCGAGTTCTCGATGCTCTCCCGGGACTCGCCGGTCAGGTAGTAGATGTCCTCCTGCCCGTCCTTCATCCGCTCCACGTAGTCCTTCAGCGTGGTCGGCTCGTCGTCGCCGTGCGTCGTCACGAAGGACGCGACGGCGAGGAGGGCGTCGCGGTTGTCGGCGTCGGTCACCAGTCCCTCCTTCAGGGCGGCGCCGAACTCCCGCCAGAACGTGGCGTACCGGTCGGGGGCCGCGGCCATCATGTCCTTGACCGAGGACAGGACCTTCTTCGTCAGGCGGCGCCGCATCATCCGGATGTGCCGGTCCTGCTGCAGGATCTCGCGCGAGACGTTGAGCGAGAGGTCCTGCGCGTCGACGACGCCCTTGACGAAGCGGAGGTACGGCGGGAGCAGCGCCTCGCAGTCCTCCATGATCAGGACGCGCTTCACGTACAGCTGGAGGCCGCGCCGGTAGCCCTGCGTGAAGAGGTCGTGCGGGGCGTGCGCGGGCAGGAACAGCAGGGCCTGGTACTCGAAGGTGCCCTCCGCCTGCAGCCGGATCGTCTCCAGCGGGTCGCGCCAGTCATGGCCGAGGTGCTTGTACAGCTCGTGGTACTCGTCGTCGCTCACCTCCTCCCGCGAACGGGCCCACAGGGCCTTCATCGAGTTGAGCGTCTCGGGCTCGGCGGCGTCCGCCTCCCCGCCCGTCGCCTCCTCCCCGGCCGGGGCGTTCGGCACGAGCCTGATGGGCCAGGTGATGAAGTCCGAGTACCGCTTGACGATCTCCTTGATCTTCCAGGCGGAGGTGTAGTCGTGCAGCTGGTTCTCGGGGTCGGCCGGCTTGAGGTGCAGGGTGACCGTGGTGCCCTGCGGCGCGTGGTCGACCGTCTCCAGCGTGTATGTGCCCTCGCCGCGGGACGTCCACCGCGTGCCCCGGCTCTCGCCGGCGCGCCTGGTGAGGACGGTCACCTCGTCGGCCACCATGAAGGCGGAGTAGAAGCCGACACCGAACTGGCCGATGAGGCCCTCGGCCCCGGCCGCGTCCTTGGCCTCGCGCAGCTCCTTCAGGAACTCGGCCGTGCCCGAGTGGGCGATGGTGCCGATGAGCTGCCCGACCTCGTCGTGGGACATTCCGATGCCGTTGTCCCGCACGGTGAGGGTGCGGGCGTCGCCGTCGGTCTCGATCTCGATGCGGAGGTCGGAGACGTCGGCTTCGAGGGTGTCGTCCCGCAGGGCCGCGAGCCGCAGCTTGTCCAGCGCGTCGGAGGCGTTGGAGACGAGCTCGCGCAGGAAGACATCCTTGTTCGAGTAGACCGAGTGGATCATCAGCTGGAGCAGCTGACGGGCCTCTACCTGAAACTCAAAAGTTTCGGTCGGCATGGTTCGCGCATACCTCACAGGTCGCTCAGTCGCCGGAACGGGATTGGTACGGACGGGAGTCACTGTAAAACACCATGTCGTGGCGGGTGGGCGAAAGCGCGGGCTCCCTTGTCGCGAGGCCCGGGCGCACCTAACCTGATTTTGTGCCGCTACTGAACAAAGCCCGATCGCACAGCGTCGTGCCGGGCCACGACCTCACCCGCCTCCGGATCGCCCTCACCGCCTTCTTCGCCCTGGACGGTTTCGTCTTCGCCGGCTGGGTCGTCCGCATCCCCGCCATCAAGCACCAGACCCACGCCTCCGCGAGCACCCTCGGCCTCGCCCTGCTCGGCGTGTCCGCCGGCGCGGTCGTCACCATGGCCCTCGCCGGACGGCTGTGCCGCCGCTACGGCAGCCACCCCGTCACCGTGGCCTGCGCCGCCCTGCTGTCCCTCAGCGTCGCCCTGCCCCCGCTCGCCCGCTCCGCCCCCGTCCTCGGCGCGGTCCTGCTGGTCTTCGGCGCCGCGTACGGGGGCCTCAACGTCGCCTTCAACAGCGCGGCCGTCGACCTGGTGGCCGCGCTGCGCCGGCCCGTCATGCCCAGCTTCCACGCCGCCTTCAGTCTGGGCGGGATGGTCGGGGCCGGTCTCGGCGGGCTGGTCGCGGGGTCCCTGTCACCCGGCCGCCACCTGCTCGGACTGACCGTGATCGGCCTGCTCGTCACCGCTGTCGCGGGACGCGGCCTGCTGCGGCACGCTCCCACGCCACCGCCGGTCCACAGGTCCCCGGAGGGGCGTCCCGCCGTCCGGCGCGGTCGTGGGCCGGTGGTCGTCTTCGGCCTCATCGCCCTGTGCACCGCGTACGGCGAAGGGGCCATGGCCGACTGGGGCGCGCTGCACGTGGAGCAGGACCTGGGCGCCTCGGCGGGCCTGGCGGCGGCCGGTTACGCGCTGTTCGCCCTCGCCATGACGGCGGGCAGGCTGAGCGGGACGGCGCTGGTGGAACGGCTGGGCCACACCCGCACGATCGTGGCCGGGGGCTGCACCGCCGCGGCGGGCATGCTGCTCGGCTCGCTGGCGCCGTCGGCCGGGGCGGCGCTCGCCGGCTTCGCCGTCACGGGCCTCGGCCTGGCCAACCTGTTCCCGGTCGCCATCGATCGCGCGGGCATGCTGGCCGGCCCGAGCGGCGTGGTGGTGGCCTCGACCCTCGGTTACGGCGGAATGCTCCTCGGGCCGCCCGCCATCGGGTTCATGGCCGACTGGCTCTCCCTGCCCGCCGCGCTCACCAGCGTCGCCGTTCTGGCGGCCGTCGCCGCCGTCATCGGGTTCCTCGCGCGGCGGACCGGGTCCGGCTGAGGCCCGGCTCGACCGGGGGGACGGGCGCCTACGGGCGGATCGCCGGACGCGAGCCGGAGGACGGGGCGCGGGGGCGACGGCGAGGACGTGGCCTGTCGTGGCGCGCGCATGCGCAGCGGGGGGGCGCCGGTCCGTCCGGGCGCCCTCGCCACGCGGGCCCGGGTCGTTTCGGCCGCGTTCGGGCGGTGCGCAGGTCCGCACGGCAGCGCGTGGCCCGGGCCCCCACGCCGGCCGGGCGCGGGGCAAGCCGCCGGGCGGGGCGAGGGAAGGCATGTCGCGCCGTCGTCTTCAGCACGCGGTGCAGGTTCGTCACCCGTTCAGGTGTGTTGGATGGTCACGCCGCGCACCGGTGGGCGTGGCCGACGGGGCGCCAAGAGGGCACGCTCCACGGGGAATTGCCCCGGGGGCGGCCCGGTGGGCAGGGAGGTGGCCGTCCGGGGAGACGCGCAGTGCCTCCGGTCCGGTTCTAGGATGGTGTTCGCAGGCGCAGGACCGTCAGGCAGCGGCCGGTGCGGGCGCCGCGAGCGGGTCCCCGTGACAGGGGTCCCGGCGCGCGGGTGCCCCTCGGCGAGGCCGAGACCAGAACCCCGGCCCGATTACGGCGGGCCGGGGTTCTACCTCATGTGTGGTGCGTCATGGGGTCGGCTCAGTAGCCGCCCTTTCCGCCCCGGTGGTCGTGGATGACGCGGAAGCTGCCCACGATCCCGTCCTTGACCCGCACGCCTTCGGTGCAGCCGGGCCGGACGCCGTTGCTGGAGCTGCGGGGGCCGACGGTGGCGATGGGCGCGCCGTTGTCGCAGGTCGCTCCGCGGAAGACCTCCACGGTCTTCTTGCTGTCGTTGCGGATGTTGAGGGTCCTGGAGCCCAGGCCGCTCACGACGGTGACGCAGCCGCCCGGGCGGGCGTTGTAGGACCGCTCGTTGATGTGGATCCAGCCCTCTTCTTCCCTCTCCTTTCCGCGCTCGTTGCAGCGGTCGTCGTCGTCGTCGCCGCCGCGGCAGCGGTCGTTGCCCCCGCCGTTGTTGTTCCCGCCGACGTCGCCACCCATGGGCGCCTGGGCGGGGGCGAGGGCCTGGTGCACGGCGGCCGGGGCGGCCTGGGGAGCCGGTGCGACCGAGGCCGAGGCGTAGGTGATGCCGGTCGCGGTCAGGGCCGCGGCGGCCGCGACCGCCGCGGTGATCGCAGAGGAACGGGTCATGATCATGGCACTGCTCTCCTGTCTCGCAGTCAGAGAAGTCGGCTCGTGGGAGCCGGCGTGTGATTAACGTACTAATCGCCCGCAAGGCTGTCATTTCGGTCAGGCCGGAAGTGCGGGCACCAGGGGGCCAATCGGGGTACCACAGGCGTCCGAGGGTCCCGTCGGCCGGTGGCCGTCGCTCCCTCAAGTGATGCTGCGCCAAGGCCAGTTGACGTCCGATTAGCCTTTCGAGGTGATGTCTGACGCCAGCTCACCCATGCGGCAGCGCATCGCCTGGAACGGCCGCCGCGATGAGCCCCCGGCGGGCGGGACATACAGGTCGCGGAACAGGACGGGGCGCCACTCCGGCCCGCCGGGGCTCGCCCCCGTACGACGTGGCACCGTCCGGTGCGTAGAAGCCGCCAAGCCCGGCCCGAGCGCGAGGGGCGCAGCGGACCCGTGACGAGGCGTCATCCGGTGCGTGCTGACTCACAGGATGTCGAAGTCGAAGCGGCAGCGGTTCGACGGCGTGGCGTCGGGACGGTTCACGCCCTCACGTGGTAATGCCCTGTCAGCCCGCGCATCGGATGAAGACTCGACGGCGCGGCGCGGGGACAGAGGACGCCTGCATGTGATAACAGGACGTCAACGCGGGGTTTTCGTTCGGGGCTGGACGGCGTGGCGTGGAGACAACGCACCCCTGCACGTGATAACAGCCTGTCAGCCTTGTGGAACTCACAGGGGTTCGACGGCGTGTCGCGCGGCGGGAACAGGCCCTCACGTGGTAATGCCCACTCGGAATGCCGCGCTGAGCCCGGCCCACGGGCACCGGGCCGGCCGGCGCCGAAGCGGCGGGCCCGGCGGTCGCCGCTGCGGCCCGGCGTCCAAGGTGACGTCGTCAGCCCAGCCAGCCCGGCCGTACCAGCCCGGACTCGTAGGCCAGCACGACGAGTTGGGCCCGGTCGCGGGCGCCCAGCTTGACCATGGTGCGGCTCACGTGGGTCTTCGCGGTCAGGGGACTGACGACCAGCCGGCGGGCGATCTCCTCGTTGGACAGTCCGATACCGACCAGGGCCATCACCTCCCGTTCCCGTTCGGTGAGCCGGGCGAGGGCGCCGGCCGCGGCGGGCTTCTTGGAGCGGGCGGCGAACTCGGCGATCAGGCGGCGGGTGACCCCCGGGGACAGCAGCGCATCGCCCGCGACCACCGCCCGTACGGCGCGCACGAGTTCGTCGGGCTCGGTGTGCTTCACCAGGAAGCCGGAGGCCCCGGAGCGGATCGCCTCGAAGACGTACTCGTCCAGTTCGAATGTGGTCAGCATGACCACCTTGACGTCCTTCAGGTCCACGTCGCCGGTGATGCGGCGGGTCGCGTCCAGGCCGTCCAGCAGGGGCATGCGGATGTCCATCAGCACCACGTCCGGGCGCAGCTCCCGTACGGTGCGCAGGGCCTCCTCGCCGTCGGCGGCCTCCCCGGCCACCTCGATGCCGGGCTGCGCGTCGAGCAGTGCCCGGAAGCCGGCCCGCACCAGCGCTTGGTCGTCGGCGAGCGTCACGCGGATCACCGGTCCTCCTTCTCGGTCCGCAGGGGCAGTACGGCGCACACCTGCCAGCCGCCGTCCGGGCGCGACCCCGCGTCGACGGTGCCGCCGAGGGCGGCGGCCCGCTCGCGCATCCCGGCCAGGCCGTTGCCACTGCCGCCGGCGTCGGTTCCGGTGGCCGGCCCTTCGTCGTCGACGCGCACCCGCAGTACGTCGCCGTCGCGTGCGAGGCGGACCCGCGCCCGCCGCGAGCCCGAGTGGCGTACGACATTGGTGAGCGCCTCCTGGACGATGCGGAAGGCCGCGAGATCGGCTCCGGGCGGCAGCCGCGGCGGCCGGCCCTCGACGTCCACCGCGAGGCCGGCGCCGGCAGCCTGTTCCACCAGTTCCGGCAGCCGGTCCAGGCCGGGCGCGGGGGCGCGCGGGGCGGCTCCGGGGGCGCGCAGGGTGTCGAGTACCTGGCGCACCTCACCCAGCGCCTCCTTGCTGGTGGCCTTGATGGTGGTGAGCGCCGTGCGGGCCTGCTCCGGGTCGCTGTCCAGCAGGGCGAGTCCGGCACCCGCCTGCACGTTGATGACGGAGATGCTGTGGGCCAGGACGTCGTGCAGTTCGCGGGCGATCCTCAGCCGTTCCTCGTCGGCGCGGCGGCGGGCCGCCTGCGCGCGCTCGGCCCGTTCCCTCGCCCACTGCTCGCGACGGATGCGGGCCAGCTCCGAGAGAGCGAGGATCGCCACGACCCAGGTGGCGGCCACGATCTCCCGGCCGAGGGTCCCGGCTGCGTCGGTCTGCGGCGGCAGCCACCGGTGGAGCCCGTAGGAGACGAGCAGGTGAGCGGCCCAGAGCAGCGCCACCGCCGTCCAGGCGGCCGCGCGGTGCCCGGCGACGACGGCGCTGAGGCAGGCCACGGCGACGGTGAGGAGGACCGGTCCGTAGGGGTATCCGACGCCCAGGTACACCGCGACGGCGGCCGCGGTGCCGTAGACGACAGCCACCGGGTGCCGCTGCCGCCACAGCAGCAGCGCCGAGGCGACGAGGACCAGCACGCGCCCGAGGACGTCGAGCGACGGCCTCTCGCCCTGCTGGGCGTGGGCCGCGGCATTCGAGCCGATGAGCACTAGGACGGCCAGCGGCAGCGTCGAGCGCCACGGCCAGCGGACGGCACCACTGCCGCCGTCCGCCGGACGGCGCCACGGGCCCGCCTCCCGCCACCACCACCGCGGCGGTCCCTCACCGCCTGCCCACCGCTCTTCCATGACGGCCACGCTAGACGGCCCGGGTCCGCGACGGCGTCCACCCGACGAGGTGATCAGCCGTACTCCCCGGGGAGTACACGGCCTGCGCACGGGCGTCGCCGGCCGGGAGCAGGTCAGGACGTGAGGCCCACGCCGTGCGCGAGCCGGAGCACCGCGTGCCGGAAGAACGGCTCGCGGTCCTCCACGACGCGGTGGAACTGCCCGAACACCTCGAACCCGACCAGGCCGTACAGCTGCGCCCAGGCGGCGACGAGCACGGCCACCGCCCCGGGCGGCAGGTCGGGCGCCAGGTCGGCCGTCATCCGCGCCGCCTCCTGTCGCAGCCCGTCGGGCAGCGGCGGCTCGGTCAGCCCGCCCTGCTCGCGGGCGTCGCGGACGACACCGATCAGGAGGAGACCGACACGGGCCGCGGGCGGAACGGTCGTCTGGGGCGCGGTGTAACCGGGTACCGGCGAACCGTAGATGAGGGCGTACTCGTGCGGGTGGGCCAGCGCCCAGCCGCGCACCGCCTCGCACACGGCGGTCCAGCGCTCCAGGGGCCCGGCGCCGGCCACCAGCGTGTGCGCGCTCTCCGCTGCGTCACCGAGGGAGTCGTAGGCGTCGATGATGAGCGCGGTCAGCAGGTCGTCGCGGCTGGGGAAGTAGCGGTAGAGCGCGGACGAGACCATGCCGAGCTCGCGGGCGACGGCCCGCAGCGACAGCTTTGCGGCACCCTCCGCCGCGAGCTGCCGGCGCGCCTCGTCCTTGATCGCGGCGGTGATCTCGGCCCTGGCCCGTGCGCGGGCGCCGTCTGCGGTGCTCATGCGGGCAGTGTCCCACGATTTCAGAGCGGTGCACACAAACGAGAGCGCCGCTCTTGCTTTGGAGCATTCGATCCGTACACACTGGTGACCGAGCGAGAGCACTGCTCTCTCAAACCGTGGGGGTCACCATGTCGCCGTCGTCCTCGTCGCCTTCCTCTTCGTCTTCTTCGCCGTCGCCTGCTGCGTCGTCGCCTTCCGCCGCGTCGCCGTACTACTTCAAGTCCGGCCCGCTGGCCGCCCGCCTGAACGGCGTCGTCGGCTGGCTGGCCCGGCACGGGCTCAGCCTGGCCGGCAGCGCGGAGCTGTCGGTGCCCGGGCGGGTCAGCGGAAAGCCGCAGCGCGTCCCGGTCAACCCGCACACCCACGGGGGCGCGCGCTACCTGGTCTCGGCGCGCGGCCACTCGCAGTGGGTGCGCAACATGCGCGCCGCGGGCGGTGGTGAACTGCGTGTGGGGCGCACGGTCCACACGTTCACCGCGGTGGAGCTTCCCGACGACGAGAAGCTCCCCGTCCTGCGCACCTATCTGCGGAAGTGGGGCTGGCAGGTCGACCAGTACTTCCAGGGGGTGACGGCCGCCTCCACCGACGAGGAGCTCCTCGCGGCCGCCCCCGACCACCCGGTCTTCCGCATCACGGTCACGAACTGACCGGGTCCTCCGCGGTGGCCGCGGCGGGCCGCCGGTCCAGCGCGCTCAGGGCGCGCTGGGCCATCGGGTGGCTGCGGAACAGTTCGCCCAGCGACGTCGAGCCCCGCGTGATGTCCCTGAACGCGTTCCAGGCGGGGCGGAAACCGGTCAGCACCGCGTGGAACAGACCGGGGCGGCGCTCGAACACCGCCAGCATCCGCTTGCCGACGGCCATTTCGACGCCGAGCCCCGCCTTGATCGCGAAGGCGTAGTTCAGGGCCTGGCGGCGGGCGTCCACGGCGTCGTGCGCCTCGGCGACGCGGACCGCCCACTCCCCGGCGAGCCGCCCGGAGCGCAGGGCGAACGAGATGCCCTCGCGCGTCCACGGCTCCAGCAGCCCCGCGGCGTCGCCGCACACCAGCACCCGGCCGCGCGACAGCGGCGAGTCGTCGGCCCGGCAGCGGGTCAGGTGCCCCGAGGAGATGCTGGGTTCGAACCCGGCGAGACCCAGCCGGGCGATGAAGTCCTCCAGGTAGCGCTTGGTCGCGGCGCCCTCGCCCCGCGCCGAGATGACGCCGACCGTCAGGGTGTCCCCCTTGGGGAAGACCCAGCCGTAACTCCCGGGCAGGGGCCCCCAGTCGATGAGAACCCGGCCCTTCCAGTCCTCGGCGACGGTGTCGGGGACCGGGATCTCCGCCTCCAGGCCGAGGTCGACCTGGCCGAGCTTGACGCCGACGTGCGCCCCTATGCGGCCGGCACTGCCGTCGGCGCCCACGACCGCCCGGGCGAGCACCGTCTCGCCGCCCTGCAGGACCACGGCGACCGTCCGCCGGTCCGGCACCGTCGAGCCGTGCTGCTCGACCCGTGAGACGGTCACGCCGGTGCGCAGTTCGGCGCCCGCGTTCTGCGCGTGCTCGACGAGCTGCTGGTCGAACTCGGGCCGGTTGACCAGCCCGAAGAGCATCTGCCGGGAGCGGCGGGTGCGGGTGAAGCGGCCGTTGTGGGAGAAGGTGACCGCGTGCACGCGGTCCCGCAGCGGCAGTTCGTAACCGGGCGGCAGCGCGTCGCGCGAGGGGCCGATGATGCCGCCGCCGCACGTCTTGTACCGGGGCAGCTCCGCCTTCTCCAGCAACAGCACGCGCCGCCCCGCGACCGCCGCCGCGTAGGCGGCCGAGGCCCCCGCGGGCCCCGCGCCCACCACGACGACGTCCCACACCTGCCGCACGTCGTCCGCTGAAGAGTTCTCGCTGCTCACGATGGTTCGCTGCCTCCGATCAAGCCGCCTGACGCTGCTGTCCCACGCATCCTACGACCGAGGTCGCCACGGGTCGCTGTGGGAGGATCGGCTGTGTGGACCCCCCACCCGGGGACCGCGCCCACGCTGAGACGATCTTCCGGGCACGCGAGTGCCCGGAGCACCGCTCAGGTACTCATCCGTACAACGTCGCACCTGACCAAGGAGCGTTGCCCATGTCGTCGAATCCGGTCGCCGAGACCGTCGCCTCGCTGATGCCCAGGGCGAAGGACGAACTCGCCGAACTGGTGGCCTTCAAGTCGGTGGCCGACTTCGACCAGTTCCCGCGCGGCGAGAGCGAGGGCGCCGCACGCTGGGTCGCGGACGCGCTGCGCGCCGAGGGGTTCGAGGACGTGGCCCTGCTCGACACCCCGGACGGCACCCAGTCGGTCTACGGCTACCTGCCCGGCCCGCAGGGCGCGAAGACCGTCCTGCTGTACGCCCACTACGACGTGCAGCCGCCGCTGGACGAGGCCGGCTGGACGACCCCGCCGTTCGAGCTGACCGAGCGGGACGGGCGCTGGTACGGGCGCGGCGCCGCCGACTGCAAGGGCGGTGTGATCATGCACCTGCTCGCGCTGCGGGCGCTGAGCGCCAACGGCGGGGTGCCGGTGCACGTCAAGGTGATCGCCGAGGGTTCGGAGGAGCAGGGCACCGGCGGCCTGGAGCGGTACGCCGAGGAGCACCCCGAGCTGCTGGAGGCGGACGCGATCGTCATCGGCGACGCCGGCAACTTCCGGGCCGGTCTGCCGACGGTCACCACCACCCTGCGCGGCATGACCCTGGTGCGTGTCCAGGTCGACTCCCTCGAAGGCAACCTGCACTCCGGCCAGTTCGGCGGCGCGGCCCCCGACGCGCTCGCCGCGCTGATCCGCGTCCTGGACTCGCTGCGCGCCGAGGACGGCTCGACCACCGTCGACGGACTCGACGGCACGGCCTCGTGGCAGGGCCTGAACTACGACGAGGAGCAGTTCCGCAAGGACGCCAAGGTGCTGGACGGCGTCGAGCTGATCGGCTCCGGCACGGTCGCCGACCGCATCTGGGCCCGCCCGGCGGTCACGGTCCTCGGCATCGACTGCCCCCCGGTCGTCGGCGCCACCCCGTCGGTGCAGGCGAGCGCCCGCGCGCTGATCAGCCTGCGCGTGCCGCCGGGCGCCGACGCCGCCGAGGCCACCAAGCTCCTCCAGGCGCACCTGGAGGCCCGTACACCGTGGGGCGTCCGGGTGCGCACCGAGCAGATCGGCCAGGGCCAGCCCTTCCGCGCGGACACCACCAGCCCGGCCTACCAGGCGATGGCCGACGCTATGGCGCTGGCCTATCCGGGGCAGCAGATGCAGTACGCGGGCCAGGGCGGGTCGATTCCGCTGTGCAACACCCTCGCCGCCCTCTACCCGAGCGCGGAGATCCTGCTCATCGGTCTGAGTGAGCCGGAGGCGCAGATCCACGCCGTCAACGAGAGCGTCTCGCCGCAGGAGCTGGAGCGGCTGTCGGTGACGGAGGCGCTGTTCCTGCGCAACTACGCGGCCGGCTGAACCGTTTCCTCTCGGGCAGGGCCCCGCCCGTGACGGGGGCCCTCCGCACGGCCGCCCGCGGCCGTCGACGTCCCGTTCGCCCCGCACCGGCCGCCCGCGTGCCGGTGGCCGGTGCGGGACGAACGGGACGGCCGGCCACCGTGCCACGCGGGCCTTGCGCAGGGCCGGACTCCGGCCGGCGGTGTCCGCGAGGTTCCCCGTCTGCCAGGAGGGCCCCGTCCGTCGCGGGAGCCGCCGGCAGGGGCGGGTCCGGCGGGCCCTACGAGACGGGCGCCCCGTCCGGATCGGATCCGCGGGCCGGGTCCGGCGCGGTGGTGCCGGTGGCCCTGGCCCGCCGCACGGCCGCGACGCCGGCGAGCACCACGCCGACGGCCAGCACGGCCAGCCAGCGCAACCACACCTCGGCCTCGAGCTGCGTGGCGAGCGCGACGCAGGAGGCCGCCCCGAGCACGGGGAGGGCGGTCGGCGTCCGGAAGTGGTCTCCCTGCCCGGGGTCGCGGCGCAGGACGAGCACGGCGGCGTTGACCACGAGGAAGACCACGAGCAGCAACAGCACCAGGGTGGACGCCAGAGCGGCGACGCTGCCGGTGAGCGCCAGGAGCAGGGCCGGCGCGGTGGTCGCCGCGATCGCGGCCCAGGGCGTGCGGCGGCCCGGCAGCACCTTGGTCAGCGCCGAGGGCAGCAGCCCGTCACGGGCCATCCCGAAGGCGAGCCGGGAGGACATGATCCCGGTGAGCAGCGCGCCGTTCCCGACGGCGACGAGCGCGACGGCGCTGAACAGCCAGGGCGGCACGCCCCCCGCGGCCTTCACGACCTCCAGCAGCGGCCCGCTCGACGCAGCGAGCCGTCCGGTCGGCACGGCCGCGGACGCCGCGATCCCCACCAGCACGTACACGGCCCCCGCGGTCGCCAGCGCGCCGAACAGGGCACGCGGATAGGAGCGGCGCGGGTTCCGGGTCTCCTCGGCGACGTTCACCGAGGTCTCGAAGCCGACGAACGAGTAGTAGGCGAGTACCGAGCCGCTCAGGACGGCGGCGGCCGCGCCCTTCTCGGGAGTGCCCAGCCGGGTGAGCCGTCCGAGGTCGCCGTCGCCGCGCAGCAGCAGCCACGCCCCGAGCGCGACGATCAGGACCAGTCCGCCCACCTCGATGACGGTGGCGACGACGTTGGCGCGGGTCGACTCCTTGACGCCCCGCGCGTTTACCAGGGCGAGCAGGACGAGGAAGACGACGGCGACGAGTCCGACGGGCAGCGTGACGAACGCCGAAAGGTAGTCGCCGCCGAACCCGCGGGCCAGTGCGGCGACGGAGACGATGCCCGCCGCGAGCATGCAGAATCCCACGACGAACCCGGCGAACGGCCCGAACGCCCGCGTGGCGTAGTGGGAGGCCCCGCCCGCCTTCGGGTACTTCGTCGCCAGTTCGGCGTACGAGGCCGCCGTCAGCAGCGCGAGCACCAGCGCGACGAGCAGGGGCACCCACACCGCTCCCCCGGCGTCCGCGGCGATCTGGCCCACCAGCACGTACACCCCGGCTCCCAGCACGTCCCCCAGGATGAAGAAGTACAGGAGCGGGGTGGTGAGGGCCCGCGCGAGGGCCGGGCCGGCCGCTGCCGCGGGCGGTTGTTCCTTGACTGGCGACATGTCGCCTCGTCTCCCCCGCACGGCCGAAAGCACGCCCGGGGGACGATGTGTTCTTCCTCGGGCCGGTCCCCGGGCGCCCACGGCCGTGCCCGTGGGCGCCCGGCATCGGCAGGCGCCCGGCGGCCGGCGGGCCGCTGGACCGCTCGTCCCCGCTTACGCGTCCGTGCCCGCGCACGGCGCTGTCTCAGCCGACCGGTATCCCCCGTTCCAAGTACAGCGCCGCCCCGCGCTCACGGGCGCGCAGCGCCCAGCGCAGGCGTTCGTAGCGGACCGGCGGCAACAGGTCGGCCGCCTCCCGTTCGGTGACGAAGCGGCAGTCGCGCAGTTCGGGTCCGGGCAGCAGCAGACCGCCCGCCGCCTCCGAGTCGAGCCGGCCGCCGTCGAAGAGCAGACGCAGGCCGCCGTAACCGGGCGGCGCGGGCGCCTCCCAGTCGACGACCAGCAGGCTCGGCACCTCCCCCAGCTGTATCCCGGTCTCCTCGGCGACCTCGCGCATCCCCGCGCGGGCCGGGGCCTCACCGGGCTCGACGACGCCGCCCGGGAACTCCCAGCCGGCCTTGTAGGTGGGGTCGACGAGGAGCACCCGGTCCTGCTCGTCGAAGAGGAGCACCCCGGAGGCCAGTGTCTCGGCGGTGGGCTCCGGGGTCTGCACGATGTCGCAGGCGGGCACGGTGCCCTCGCCGATCGCCCCGGCGATGCGGACGGCCGTCTCGTACGGGGTCAGCGCACTGGTGTCGACGAGGTGTGCGTCCGCGGTGAGCCAGGCGGCCAGGGCGGCGCGGTAGGGCTCGATGTGGTCGTAGGACCACTGGCGTATCCGCATCTCGGCGTCGGGCAGCCCGGGCGGGACCTCACGGCCGACGATCCGCTCCCGCAGGATCGTTTCGGCCGGTGCCAGGAGGATGTGCCGGACGGCGATGCGGCGGGCGGCGAGACCGCCGAAGATCTCGTCACGGTACTCCTGCCGCAGCAGGGTCATGGGGACCACGAGGGTGCCGCCCAGTTCGGCGAGCATCGCGGCGGCTGTGTCGATGACGAGCCGCCGCCAGATCGGCAGGTCCTGGAAGTCGCCGGCCTCGGCGAGGTGCTTGGGCGGCAGCAGGCGCGCGAGCGCTCCGCCGACGATCTCGGGGTCGAAGAGCGCGCTGTTCGGGATCAGCTCGATCAGTTCCCGTGCGGTGGTCGTCTTTCCCGCACCGAACGCACCGTTGATCCAGACGATCACGAGTCCCCCTCTTCTGTTGGCCCCCAGTGGCTTGCCCGCTCCACCCTGCCACGGAAACCAGCCCCAGTTGAGGACGCACTCACGACGGTGCCGGTGCCCCTGGGAGGGCACCGGCACGTGGTGCGGGCGACCGGCCGGGCGCCGGGTTCGGGGGCCGGGCCGTCGCGCGTGCGGCCGCCGGCCGTGCGTGCGGACGGCGCCGGGCCGTCAGTCGAGCTGGTCCAGGGGGCTGTCCTTCAGCGCGGGGCTGTCGTGGCTGACGGTGTGGTCGACGGTGCCGAACGCGTCCTCGACGTTCACCGCGCCGAGGGCGTCGTGCCCGGCGGCGTGGGACGGGGTGACCGCGGCCACCACGAATCCGGTGGCGAGGGAGGCGATGGCCAGCATGCTGCGCTTCTTCATGACCGTCTCAACCGTCGCGACGGGCCTCAGGTCACGCTCGGGCGGGCGGGACCGTCCTCGGGCCGCCTGCCCGGTACGTCCTGCGGACCGGGCGCCAACGAACCCGGTGCGGCCGGGGCCGTGGCACAGGGGGTCACGCGCGTGTGCCGCCGCGGCGTGCCAGCAGGGCGACGGCGCCGAGCAGGGCGAGCACGATGCCGGTGAACCACGTCATCGCGGCGGCGAGAGAGGTGTACCGCGTGGCGAGGCCGAGGCCCACGGGCAGCACCGCCAGGCCGAGGTAGGACACCAGGAACAGCCCCGCGAGGGCCTCTCCGCGCCGCGCCGGTGCGGCCATGGCGGCGACGGACGCGACGGCGGACTTGAACAGCACCCCCGCCCCCGCACCGGCGGCGATGCCGCCCAGCAGGAACACCCACAGGACGGCGGTGTGCACGCCGACCGCGAGGACGGCCACGCCCACGGCCTGGGCGAGCAGTCCGGTGACGAGGCGGGCCCGCGTGCCCAGCCGGCCGGACAGCGTCTGCGCCGCCGCGGCGGACCCGAACACGGCGAACACGATCAGTCCGGACAGCGCACGGGAGGGGTGGTGCAGGCTTCCGCCGACGAACCCGGGGACCAGGGAGGTGAACAGTCCGAACACCGCGAGGGAGGCGAAGCCGGCGGCGGAGGCGGCGATGTACCCGGCCCGGTCGCCGTGGTCCGCGCTCACCCGCTGCGGCCGGTACGCCGGCCGCACGTCCGGCTTGGTGACCGTCTCCGGGGTCAGCGCCACCCCGACGATGCCGAGCAGCAGCAGGACGCCGAAGACGGCGTACGGCAGCCGCAGCGGAGCGCCCAGGTACTCGGCGACGGCGCCCGCGACCAGTGGCCCGAGGCCGAGACCGCCGATGTTGGCCGCCGTCGACACGATGTCGAAGCGCTGCGGGGAGGCGCCGGGCCGGTGCGCGGCGTGCAGTTCGTGCAGGTACGCGGTGGCGGTCGCGGTCAGCATCCCGACGCCGAGACCGGTGACCAGGCGTGCGGCCAACAGCACCGGCAGCGCGGGCGAGGCCAGGAACAGGGCGGCGGCGACGAGTTCGAGGACGAGCGCCGCCACGAGGACGTTCCGGCGGCCGAGCCAGTCGGAGACATGCCCGGCAAGCAGGAGGCTGGCCAGGACACCGACGGCGTAGACCGCGAAGACGAGGGTGACGGTGAACGTCGAGAACCCGTCGTGCGCCTGGTACAGGGGGTACAGCGGAGTCGGCACGGTGGAGAAGGCCATGGCCGTGACGAACACCGCCGCCACCGTCCAGAACCCGGTCCCGTACCGGTGGGCGGCCCGGCGGCGGTCACCCTGCGCGGCCTCGGCGGGCGCGTGGCGCGTGGTCGGGGGCATCGGCATGTGAGCACTTCCGTTCCGGTACGAGAGAGCGGCCTCGGCTGCTGTGTCATCGCCTCACCCCGTCAACCGGGTACCGCCCGGACTGCTTCCCCATACCGATGCGAACGACCGGCGATGACGGCGGGCGCCCTCGCACCCGCCCAGCCCGTGACCGGTCGGCGGCCGGGCACCGAAGCCGGTCCACCGGCCGCCGTCGGACCCCGGCTGCCCCAGCCCCCGGCCCCGACAGGCCACGGGCGCCCGGCCGCCGTCACACCCCCGCCGCCGCGCCCGTGCGTCCCGTCAGTGCGGCCGCGGCCGCCCCCACGAGCCCCGCGTCCGTGCCCATCCGGGCCGGCACCACCGTCAGTCGCCGCACGAAGGACAGGGTCGCGTACCCCCGCAGGGCCCTGCGCAGCGGTACGAAGAGCACGTCCCCCGCTTTGCCCACTCCCCCGCCGATGACGGCGACGTCGATCTCGACCAGGGTCGCGGTGGCGGCGATCCCGGCGGCGAGCGCCTGCGCGGCGCGCTCGAAGGACGCCACCGCGACCGGATCGCCGGCGCGTGCCGCCTCGGCCACCGCGGCGGCCGAGGTGTCGCCGTCGGGGCCCGGGCGCCAGCCGTTCCCGATCGCCCGGCGGGCGATGTTGGGGCCGCTCGCGATGCGCTCCACACAGCCCCGCGCACCGCAGGGGCACGGGTCGCCGTCGAGATCGACACTGATGTGGCCGATATGACCGGCGTTGCCCGTCGGACCGGGGTGCAGCCGCCCGTTCAGGACCAGGCCGCCTCCGACGCCCGTGGAGACCACCATGCACAGCGCGTTGTCATGGCCCCGGGCGGCGCCCTGCCAGTGTTCGGCCGCCGTGATCGCCACGCCGTCGCCGACCAGCTCGACGGGCAGGCCACCGGCCGCGACGCGGGCCCGCTCGACCAGCGGATAGCCGCGCCAGCCCGGGACGTTCACCGGGCTCACCGTGCCCGCGGAGGCGTCCACCGGGCCGGCGCTGCCGATGCCGAGTGCCTTGACACGCCCCCACAACGGCGACGCGGTCAGCTCGGCCAGCACCTCCTCGACGGCCCGCATCACGGTGTCGCCGTCCTCCTGCGCGGGTGTCGCGCGCTGTGCGCGCGCCAGGATGCCGCCGCGGCCGTCCACCAGCGCTCCGGCGATCTTGGTACCACCGATGTCCAGCGCCGCCACCAGATGGGTGTGCATCAGAGTCAGTTCTCCCCGTCAAAACCTTGAGAAAGCACGAAGAAGGCGCAGGCCGGTCTCGCGGTGGGGGGCGCAGGCCGGAGTGTGCGGTGGACAGTCTCTCGCGGCCATGACAACGTTGTCCAGGCTCTATGCTCGACGCCACATCTCCATACCACCTCATGGATGCCGCATCCGCGTGGACGACAGACAGGACAGCACATCGTGCCCGAGACCGCCCGCCGAGGAGACCGCCTCTCCGGAAGCCGCTACGGCAACCGACCGACCATGAAGGACGTGGCGGCACGTGCCGGTGTCGGCCTGAAGACCGTCTCCCGCGTGGTCAACGGCGAGCCGGGGGTCACCCCCGACACCGAGCGGCGTGTCCAGGAGGCCATCGAGGCCCTCGGCTTCCGGCGCAACGACAGCGCGCGGGTGCTGCGCAAGGGCCGCACGGCGAGCATCGGCCTGGTCCTGGAGGACCTCGCCGACCCGTTCTACGGTCCGCTCAGCCGCGCGGTCGAGGAGGTGGCCCGGGCGCACGGCGCGCTGCTCATCAACGGCTCCAGTGCGGAGGACCCCGAGCGCGAGCAGGAGCTGGCGCTGGCGCTGTGCGCGCGGCGCGTGGACGGGCTGGTCGTCATCCCGGCCGGTGACGACCACCGGTACCTCGAACCGGAGATCAGGGCGGGCGTGGCCACGGTGTTCGTCGACCGCCCGGCCGGGAAGCTGGAGGCCGACGTGGTGCTGTCGGACAACTTCGGTGGCGCCCGGGACGGCGTCGCGCACCTGATCTCCCACGGCCATCGCCGGATCGGCTTCATCGGGGACATGCCGCGCATCCACACGGCCGCCGAGCGCCTGCGCGGCTACCGGGCCGCCATGGAGGACGCGGGGATACCTGTCGAGGACGCCTGGATGTCGCTCGGGGTCACCGATCCGGAGCGGGTGCGCCGGGCCGCCGAGGAGATGCTGTCCGGGCCCCGCCCCGTCACCGCGATCTTCACGGGCAACAACCGCGTGACGGTGACCGTCGTCCGCGTCCTCGCCGAGGGGAACCGCCGGGTCGCCCTCGTCGGCTTCGACGACATCGAGCTCGCCGACCTGCTGCAGCCGGGCGTCACCGTCGTCGCACAGGACGCCGCGGCGCTCGGCCGGACCGCGGCGGAGCGGCTGTTCGGTCAGCTCGACGGCTCCCTGACGGGCCCGGAGCGGATCGAGCTGCCGACGCGGCTGATCACCCGCGGCTCCGGCGAACTCCCGCCGGCGCACTGAGCGGACCGGACGGCGGGCTCTCAGCGCGCGGACACCGTGAGGTGCGCTCCGCCCGGTGCGGCGAGGCCTTCCAGGTCCGTACGGGTCAGGCCGGCCGGACGGGCCACCTCGTCGGCGTCGAGGGCACCGCAGTCCAGGCCGCGCAGCAGATGGCCGGCCAGGGCCCTGGCGGTGGCGGGCTCGTCCATGACGTCGCCGCCGGCCCGGTCGACGTAGCGGGCCAGGCGCGTGGCCGCCTGCTCGAAGCCCTCGCGGTAGAAGGCGAACACGGCCGCGTACCGGGTCGGGAGGTGGCCCGGGTGCATGTCCCACCCCTGGTAGTAGGCGCGGGCCAGGGCGCGGCGGACGAGGCCGTGGTGCAGCCGCCAGGCGGCGTGGACCTGTTCGGTCGGACCGACCGGCAGGACGTTGGTGGAGCCGTCCGAGACGCGTACGCCCGTACCCGCGGCCGCCACCTGCATGACCGCCTTGGCGTGGTCGGCGGCCGGGTGGTCGACGGCCTGGTGGGCGGCGGAGACGCCGAGGCAGGCGCTGTAGTCGAAGGTGCCGTAGTGCAGTCCCGTCACGCGGCCCTCCGCGGCCTGGATCATCCGGGCGACGGTCGCGGTGCCGTCGGCGGCGAGGACGGCCTGGCTGGTCTCGATCTGGATCTCGAAGCCGAGGCGCCCACCGGGGAGCCCGTGCGCCCTCTCGAAGGCCTCCAGGAGCCGGACCATCGCGGTGACCTGTTCGGCGTACGTCACCTTCGGCAGGGTCAGTGCCAGTCCCCCGGGCAGTCCGCCGGCCTCCATCAGGCCGGAGAGGAAGACGTCGAGGGTGCGGATGCCCCGGTCCCGGACCGGCGCCTCCAGGCACTTCATCCGGATGCCCGTCCAGGGCGGGGCGGTGCCGGCGGCGTGCGCCTCGGCGATCAGCCGGGCGGCGCGTGCGGCCGCCTGGTCCTCCTCGGTGCCGGGGCGCGGGCCGTAGCCGTCCTCGAAGTCCACCCGGAGGTCCTCGACGGGTTCGCGCGCCAGCTTGGCGCGGACGCGGTCGTACACCGGGCCGGCGAGTTCCTCGCCCAGTCCGAGGACGTCGGCGAAGGCGGCGGCGTCCGGCGCGTGCTCGTCCAGGGCGGCGAGGGCCTGGTCCCCCCAGGAGCGCGGAGTGCCGGCGTCGAAGGCGTCGCCGGGGACGTAGACGGTGTGCACGGGCCGGCGGGTGCCGGGGTCGCCGGGGTAGCGGCGCTCCAGGTCGGCGTCGACCGGTGCGAGGGAGGCGCTGATCTCCTCGGTGACGGCGCCGGCGAGGCTCGTCGTCACCTTCTCCTGGGTCTGGCCCATTCCGGCACCCTCCGTGTCCCGCGACGACTGTTCAACAGTCTGTTGAACGACAGTAGTGCCGGGTTTTCACGCCGGTCAACACCCCCCGACGCACCGAGGCCCCCGTGACCGGGCGGTCACGGGGGCCTCGTACAGCGCGGGAGGTCAGCCCTTGCGGGCCTTGACCTCCTCGGTCAGCTGCGGGACGACGTCGAAGAGGTCGCCGACCACGCCGTAGTCGACCAGCTCGAAGATCGGGGCCTCGGCGTCCTTGTTGACGGCCACGATCGTCTTGGAGGTCTGCATACCGGCACGGTGCTGGATCGCGCCGGAGATGCCGTTGGCGATGTACAGCTGCGGCGAGACGGACTTGCCGGTCTGGCCGACCTGGTTGGTGTGCGGGTACCAGCCCGCGTCCACCGCGGCGCGCGAGGCACCGACGGCCGCACCGAGCGAGTCGGCGAGCGCCTCGATGATCGCGAAGTTCTCCGCGCCGTTGACGCCACGGCCACCGGAGACCACGATCGCGGCCTCGGTCAGCTCCGGGCGGCCCGTCGACTCACGCGGCGTACGGGCGGTGACCTTCGTGCCGGTCGCCTGCTCGGAGAACGTCACCGACAGGGCCTCGACCGCGCCGGCGGCCGGGGCGGCCTCGACGGCGGCCGAGTTCGGCTTGACCGTGATGACGGGCGTGCCCTGGGAGACGCGGGACTTGGTGGTGTAGGAGGCGGCGAACACCGACTGGGTGGCCACCGGGCCCTCGTCGCCGGCCTCGATGTCCACGGCGTCGGTGATGATACCGGAGCCGATGCGCAGCGCCAGGCGGGCGGCGATCTCCTTGCCCTCGGCGGAGGACGGCACCAGCACGGCGGCCGGGGACACCTGCTCGTGGGCGGCCTGCAGGGCGTCCACCTTCGGCACGACCAGGTAGTCGGCGTACTCGGGGGCGTCGTGGGTGAGCACCTTCACCGCACCGTGCTCGGCGAGCGCCGACGCGGTGCTCTCGGCACCGGCGCCGAGGGCGACGGCGACCGGCTCACCGATGCGGCGGGCCAGGGTCAGCAGCTCCAGGGTGGGCTTGCGGACGGCGCCGTCCACGTGGTCGACGTAGACGAGAACTTCAGCCATGGGAACGAAATCTCCTTGCGGATTGCGAAGTCTGAGGGGCGGTCAGGCTGTGAGCCTTAGATGAACTTCTGGCTCGCGAGGAACTCAGCGAGCTGCTTGCCGCCCTCGCCCTCGTCCTTGACGATCGTGCCGGCGGTGCGGGCCGGACGCTCGGTCGCGGAGTCGACCTTCGTCCAGGCGTTCTCCAGGCCGACCTCGTCGGCCTCGATGTCCAGGTCGGACAGGTCCCAGGACTCCACCGGCTTCTTCTTGGCCGCCATGATCCCCTTGAAGGAGGGGTAGCGCGCCTCGCCCGACTGGTCCGTGACCGAGACGACGGCCGGAAGCTGGGCCTCCAGCTGCTCGGAGGCGGCGTCGCCGTCGCGGCGGCCCTTGACGGTGCCGTTCTCGACGGAGACCTCGGACAGCAGGGTGACCTGCGGGACGCCCAGGCGCTCGGCGAGCAGCGCCGGCACGACGCCCATGGTGCCGTCGGTGGAGGCCATGCCGGAGATCACCAGGTCGTAGCCGGCCTTCTCGACGGCCTTGGCCAGCACCAGCGAGGTGCCGATGGCGTCAGTGCCGTGCAGGTCGTCGTCCTCGACGTGGATGGCCTTGTCGGCGCCCATGGACAGAGCCTTGCGCAGCGCGTCCTTGGCGTCCTCGGGACCCACGGTCAGCACGGTGACCTCGGCGTCGTCCGCGTTCTCCGCGATCTGCAGGGCCTGCTCGACCGCGTACTCGTCCAGCTCGGAGAGCAGACCGTCGACGTCGTCGCGGTCGACGGTCAGGTCATCGGCGAAGTGCCGGTCGCCGGTGGCGTCGGGCACGTACTTCACAGTGACAACGATCCTCAAGCTCACGCCGGCTCTCCTACTGCATCGTCATTTCAGTGCTGGCCTTCTTGCAAGGCAGCATAGGCGCCTCAAGCGGCCGATCCCGGTCGGGGCGACCCCGCGCTCCGGTCGAAACATTACTCGCCAGTACACCCAGTTCGTGCCCGCTAAGCAAGCGCTTTGAACTGTGACCTTCGCAACGCAGCGTAACCGGAACCCGATGACTCCGCAGGCGGGGCGGCGCCGCCACGGGGTGCGGTGGCCGGCTCAGTCGCGCAGGGCGGTGAAGCGGCCCTGGTGGTACAGCAGGGGCCGCCCGGCACCCTCGGGATCACCGAGGACGACCTCCGCCAGGACGATGCGGTGGTCCCCGGCGGGGACCCGCGCGACGACCCGGCAGACCAGCCAGGCCAGGACGTCGTCGAGCACGGGAACGCCCTCGGGACCGTCGTGCCAGGCCGTGGGCGCGCCGAAGCGGTCGGCGCCCCTGCGGGCGAAGGTGGCCGCGAGTTCCCGCTGGTGGTCGCCGAGTATGTGGACCCCGACGTGGCCGGCCTGCGAGATCGCCGGCCAGCTCGAGCTGCCGGTGCCGACGCCGAAGGAGATCAGCGGGGGCTCGGCGGACACCGAGCTGAGGGAGGTGGCGGTGAAGCCGACCGGGCCGGAGCCGCCGCGTGCGGTGATCACCGCGACCCCCGCGGCGTGCCGCCGGAAGACGGAGCGCAGGAGATCGGGGGACGCGAGGCGGGGGGTGCCGAGGCCGGGCGTGGCCGTCATGGAGTTGTCCTTCTGCTGGTGCGGACGAGCGGCGATCGGTCGGGGGTGCTCAACGGTCCGGACCGCGTGCCGCCGCGGCGCGGGCCGGGCCGCCCGTGCGACGGCGTGCCCGCCCGGGGAGAAGGAGTTCCGAACACATACGGGCAGGCTGACGACAGGTGGCCGGGGCAGTCAAGTTGCCCCGGGGATGTGGGACATGCCTCACCGTCATGAGCCGCGGGCCTCACACCGCCTCCCCCAGGGCCGCGATGACGTCGGCCCTGCGCGGCAGGCCGGAGGCACGGCGCACCACACGGCCCCTCGCGTCGAGGACCAGGACGGTGGGGGTCTTGACGATGCCGAGCGCGCGCACCAGCTCCAGACGGGCCTCGGCGTCGATCTCGACGTGTGCGACTCCGGGCACCATCGCGGCCACCTCGTCCAGGACCCTGCGGGTCGCCCTGCAGGGAGCGCAGAAGGCGCTGGAGAACTGCACCAGCGTGGCCCGTTCACCGAGGTCGGCACCCAGCTCGGCCGGGCCGAGCCGCCCGGCCCCCTCGACGTCGTCCGCCCCGCGCACCCGCGCTCCTTCCGCTCCGCCGCCATGGCGGCCCTCACCCGGTGCCCGCGTCGCGCGAGCCCCGTCCCGTGGTCACCGGCCCGGTCGTACCGGTCCTGCCGTGCTTCAGCGCACGGGTACCCGCGCGCATTCCCGCCGGCACGGGCGCTCACCCGCCCCGGCGGCCCTGACCCGATTGCCCGCGCACGCGTGTGACGTGACGAGAATCTCGCCGCCGGGGGGCACGCGGGCTGGCTACCCGGCCGTTCTTGGGGCACGATCTGCGGGAACCGTAAACCTACGGCTCCGTAACTTCCGCCGGGAGCCCCTCCCCTGGCAGAGAGAAGGGTCCACCCCGTCCATGGCAGAGCTTGTCTACCGTCCCGTCATCGGTCTCGCCCGCACGATGTTCAAGGTGTGGGACCTCAAGATCGACTGCAGGGGTTCGGAGAACATCCCGCGCTCGGGCGGCGCCGTGCTGGTGAGCAATCACATCAGCTACCTGGACTTCATCTTCGACGGCCTGGCGGCGCTCCCGCAGAAGCGGCTGGTGCGCTTCATGGCGAAGGAGTCCGTCTTCCGGCACCGGATCTCCGGCCCGCTCATGCGCGGTATGAGACACATCCCGGTGGACCGCGCGCAGGGCGAGACCGCCTACGAGCACGCCCTGGACTCGCTCAGATCCGGCGAGGTCGTCGGGGTCTTCCCGGAAGCCACGATCTCCGAGTCCTTCACCCTCAAGAGCTTCAAGTCGGGCGCCGCCCGTCTGGCGCAGGAGGCGGGCGTCCCGCTCGTGCCCATGGCCCTGTGGGGCACCCAGCGCCTGTGGACCAAGGGGCACCCCCGCAACTTCAGGCGCAGCCACCTGCCGATCACCATCCGGGTGGGCGAGGCGCTCGAAGCCCCTCGTGACCAGTACGCGGGCGCGATCACCCGGCGTCTGCGCGAGCGTGTCCAGGAACTCCTGGAGGCCGCCCAGCGGGCCTACCCGGGACGCCCCAGGGGTCCCGAGGACACCTGGTGGCTGCCCACCCACCTCGGCGGCACGGCCCCGACCGCGGAACAGCTGCGCACAGCGTGACCGCGCCGTCCGGGCGGCCGGACGGGTCACTCGGCCCGGTGGAGGCGCGACGTGACCCGGACGGTGACAGCACCGGTGGCCGCGTGCCTCAGGTGGCCGCCGGCCGGACCGTGACCTGCGCGCCCGGGCTGAACTTCTCCAGCAGCTCGGCGAGTTCGGCGGCAGCCGCCTCCGCCTCGGCGACCGGGAACGGCGGCAGGGTCTCCAGCAGGAAGATGCCCGAGGTCGTCCGGTCGGTGAGCCGCGTGCGCGGTCCCTGGCGCCAGTTCCAGCGGCGGCACGTCACACCGGAGTCGTCCCGCCAGACGACCTCGCCGGCCTCGGGGTGCTCGACGCTCTCCACGCCCCCGGCGACGGTGCGGAAGTCCTCGTCCCCGGTGGCGCGCACCAGGCGCATGCCGCCGTCCACGCGGTCGAGGTCCTCCCCGCCGACGGGGACCAGGTGGGCGACGCTGATCGCGTTGTAGACGTCGACGAGCACGTTGACGCGGGGCAGGCCGGCGTCCGACAGGGCCCGCCTGGCCAGCGCCTCGGCCGAGTTGCGGGTGCGCGACGGCTTGGCGCCGAACGTCGTGTACACCTCGCGCCAGGCCGCCATGTGAGGGTCCTCCTGCGGCGCGCGCCCGGCCAGGCGAGCGGCGAGGCGGCGGGCCGCGTCGTCGAGCAGGGCCGAACTGGCCTCGGTGCTGGGCCCGTTGACCAGTTCGCGCGCCTCGACGACGACGTGCGTGAAGCCCGGCGCCAGTGCGCGCACCTCGTCGGACACGGTGAGCGGGATCGTCATCTGCCTCGCCTCGGAGTGCGGTGGGGAGCGTCTGCCACGACTGCCACCGGCCGGACGCGCCGGTCGGGGCGCTCGGTACGACCGGGCCGGGTCCAGCGTACAGGACCGGACAGTACACCTCGCTGGACTCCGGGCCAGGGACGGCGGAAGCGGCCATCCGGGTGTCGAGGGCCTTGGGGTGACCGCATGCCGATGCCTGGGGCGCCGGCGCCCGGCCGGGTCCGTTTCCCGGGACAGCGCCCCTGGGGCCTGTCCGAAAGACAATTCGCGTCGTCGCCCGCAGGGCGGCCGCGCGGCGTCCGGTGCGTGCTCTCGGCGTGCCCGGCCGGACGCCGTACTGGAGGCACTTGGGCTTCCGGCCGGTGCGGCGAAGGGGGTCCCTCCGTCCGAGCCGTGCGAAGCCGGTTCGAGGATGGGGAGCGTGCCGGGCGTCGCGACGGGGCGAACGTCGCCTGTCGCGGCACTAGCGGGCCATCTCCTCCTTCAGCGCCCCCACGAACGTGTCCACGTCGTCCTCCGTCGTGTCGAAGGAGCACATCCAGCGCACCACGCCCGCGGCCTCGTCCCAGAAGTAGAAACGGAACCGGTCCTGCAGACGCTCGCCGACGTCGTGCGGGAGCCTGGCGAAGACACCGTTGGCCTGCACCGGGTACAGGATGTCGACGCCGTGCACGGCGCGGACGCCCTCCGCCAGGCGCTGGGCCATCTCGTTGGAGTGGCGGGCGTTGCGCAGCCACAGGTCCTTGGCGAACAGGGCCTCCAGCTGCACCGACACGAAGCGCATCTTGGAGGCGAGCTGCATGGACAGCTTCCGCAGGTGCTTCATGCGGCGGACGGCGTCCTGGTTGATCACCACGACCGCCTCGCCGAACAGCGCGCCGTTCTTCGTGCCGCCCAGCGAGAGGATGTCGACGCCGACGGCGTTGGTGAACGTGCGCATCGGGACGTCGAGGGAGGCGGCCGCGTTGGCGATGCGGGAGCCGTCCAGGTGCACCTTCATGCCGTGGGCGTGCGCGTGCTCGCAGATCGCCCGGATCTCGTCGGGCGTGTAGAGGGTGCCCAGCTCGGTGCTCTGGGTGAGCGACACGGCCTGCGGCATCGCGCGGTGCTCGTCCTCCCAGCCGTACGCCTGCCGGTCGATCAGCTCGGGCGTGAGCTTGCCGTCCGGCGTCGGCACGGTGAGCAGCTTCAGACCGCCCACGCGCTCCGGGGCGCCGCCCTCGTCGACGTTGATGTGCGCGCTCTCGGCGCAGATCACCGCACCCCAGCGGTCGGTGACCGCCTGCAGCGCGACGACGTTGGCGCCGGTTCCGTTGAAGACGGGGAACGCCTCGGCCGTCGGCCCGAAGTGGCTGCGGATGATCTGCTGGAGGTTCTCGGTGTAGACGTCCTCGCCGTACGCGACCTGGTGCCCGCCGTTGGCCACGGCCAGGGCCGCGAGCACCTCCGGGTGCACCCCGGCGTAGTTGTCGCTGGCGAAACCGCGGACCTCCGGGTCGTGACGGCGACGCGCGTCGGTCTTGGGAGGGTTCACGGCTTCTCGGTGAGCCACAGACGGTTTCCGTTCACTTCCGCGGCGGGCCGGTCCCAGACGCCCGCGACGGCCTCGGCCAGGTCCGTCACGTCCGTGAAGCCCGCGAACTTCGCGTTGGGACGCTCGGCGCGCATCGCGTCGTGCACCAACGCCTTCACCACCAGGATGGCAGCCGCGGACGTCGGCCCGCTCTCGCCCCCCTCCTTGCGGAAGGCGTCGGCCATGGCCAGTGTCCACGCCTCGGCGGCGGCCTTCGCGGCGCTGTAGGCCGCGTTGCCCGCCGTCGGCCTGCTGGCACCGGCGGCGCTGACGAGGACGTAACGGCCGCGGTCGCTGCGCCGCAGGGCGTCGTAGAACGCGAGGGAGGTGTGCTGGACCGTGCGGACGAGCAGCTTCTCCAGCAGGTCCCAGTCGCCGGTGTCCGTCTCGGCGAAGCCCTTGCTGCCGCGCCAGCCGCCCACGAGGTGGACCAGGCCGTCGACACGGCCGAAGTCCTTCTCGATGCGGTTGGCCCAGTCCCGGGCCGAGGCGAGGTCGAGCAGGTCGACCTTCTCCCCGGTGACGCCCGCGCCGCCGCCGGCGTAGCGCGCCGCGTCCACGGCCTCCGCCAGCCGCTCCGGGTCGTTGTCCGAGCCGACGACGGTCGCCCCCGCCTCGGCGAGCCGCCGCAGGGTCGCCCGGCCGGCGGGCCCGCCCGCTCCGGCCACCGCGATGACCGCGCCGCTCAGTACGCCGTTGCCGTTCCCCATCATCGTCTCCTGAGCACTGTTCGCGGTTTCTCGGGTGAGCCTGCCGGGAGCCTCGTGCGGCTCGCCCGCGTGGCCGCTCACGCGGCCACCCGCTCGGCGTCGCCCGCCGTGATGCCCTTGGTGGAGGCGATCACGTTCTTCAGCTTCTTGGACAGCGCCTCGTAGAACATGCTCAGCGGAAACTCGTCCGGAAGCACGTCGTCGACGAGCTTGCGCGGCGGCTGGGTCAGGTCGAGCGCGTCGGGGCCCTTGGCCCACTTGGAGCCCGGGTGCGGCGCGAGGTAGCCGGACACCAGTTCGTAGCCGGCGAACCAGTGCACCAGCTTCGGACGGTCGATGCCGTCGCGGTACAGCTTCTCGATCTCGGCGCACAGCCGGTTGGTGACCTGCGGAGCGCGCTCCCAGTCGATGGACAGCCTGTTGTCGGTCCAGCGGACCACGTCGTGCCTGTGCAGGTAGGCGAAGAGCAGCTGGCCGCCGAGGCCGTCGTAGTTGCGCACGCGCTCGCCGGTGACCGGGAAGCGGAACATGCGGTCGAACAGCACGGCGTACTGCACGTCCCTGGCCTGCGGAACGCCGTCGGCCTCCAGCTTCACCGCCTCCCTGAAGGCGGTCAGATCGCAGCGCAGCTCCTCGAGGCCGTACATCCAGAACGGCTGGCGCTGCTTGATCATGAAGGGGTCGAAGGGCAGGTCGCCGTGGCTGTGGGTGCGGTCGTGCACCATGTCCCACAGGACGAATGCCTCTTCGCAGCGCTTCTGGTCGTGGACCATCGCGGTGATGTCCTCGGGCAGGCTCAGGCCCAGGATGTCCACGGCGGCGGCGGTGACCCGGCGGAAGCGGGCGGCCTCGCGGTCACAGAAGATGCCGCCCCAGGAGAATCGTTCCGGCGCCTCGCGCACGGCGATCGTCTCGGGGAAGAGGACGGCGGAGTTGGTGTCGTAGCCGGCCGTGAAGTCCTCGAACTTGATGCCACAGAACAGCGGGTTGTCGTAGCGGGTGCGCTCCAGCTCGGCGAGCCAGTCCGGCCACACCATCCGCAGCACGACCGCCTCGAGGTTGCGGTCCGGGTTGCCGTTCTGGGTGTACATCGGGAAGACGACGAGGTGCTGCAGGCCGTCCTCGCGGCCGGCGGCGGGCTGGAAGGCCAGCAGCGAGTCGAGGAAGTCGGGCACCTGGAAGCCGCCGTCGGCCCAGCGGCGCAGGTCGCCGACGAGGGCCTCGTGGTAGGCGGCGTCGTGCGGCAGCAGCGGTGAGAGCTGCCGGACGGCCTCGATCACGCGGCCGACGGCGGCCTCGGCGTCCGAGGGGGCGGGGGCGGCCTCGGCCCCGAAGTCGATCGATCCGTCCTTGGACTGCCACGGCCGGATCCGCTCCACGGCATCCTTGAGCACGGGCCATGCCGGGTGCTCGACCACCCTGGCCACGGGAGGAACCTGTTCCTCCGAACCCACCCGCACAAGAATTTCCGTCATGTCCCACCCTCCACCGCAGAAACTGGCGTATGAAGACGGTATACATACGAGCTTTCTCCGAGCAAGGGGAACATCCGCAGATCGTTGCGCACAGTCTCGCTCTCACCGCGTATTTTGTTGCCTTCCGTCGAAGAGGGCGCGTTTCGCTGCTCACTTCAGGTGAATTTCCGTCCTCCGTCCAGGTGCGGTGCGGCCGACGGGCTGTCGGGCCGGGGCGGGCCCGCCGCGCACGACGACGCGCCGGGGGCTCGCCCACCTCCGGGTGAAGCCGCCGGGGCCCGGCCCCCGGCGGCCCCGGCCGTCACCCCACTGCCCCGTGTACGCACGGGTTCATCGGCGGCCGGGGACGTTAGGCTGCGGCAACTGGCCGTGTGGACGGCCCGCGTCCGTTCCGTCCCCACGCGCTCGCCCGCACGGCCCTGTTCGCGCGGGGCCACCGCCGCCGTCGACGGAAGCGAGTCGAGTCTTGAACTTCCTCACCATCGGTCACCGCGGAGTCATGGGTGTCGCACCCGAGAACACCCTGCGTTCCTTCGTCGCCGCCCAGCAGGCCGGCCTCGACGCCATCGAACTCGACCTGCACCTGAGCAAGGACGGCGCGCTCGTCGTGATGCACGACGCCGAGGTGGACCGCACGACCGACGGCAGCGGCCCGATCGCCGAGAAGACCCTCGCCGAGCTGCGCTCGCTGGACGCCGGCCGCGGAGAGCGGGTGCCCTTCTTCGAGGAGGTCCTCGACGCCGTGGAGGCACCGCTGCAGGCCGAGATCAAGGACGTCGCGGCGGCGCGGGCGCTGGCCGAGGTCATGCGCGCCCGCGACCTGGCCTCCCGTGTGGAGGTGTCCTCCTTCCACGACGAGGCGATCGCCGAGATCGCCCGCCTGGTGCCCGGGGTGCGCACCGCCCTGATCGCGAGCCGCTACGGCACGGACGTCGTGGAGCGCGCCACGGAGGTGGGGGCGGCGACGCTCTGCCTGAACATCCGCCGGCTGACCCTGGAGGTCGTCGAGCACGCGCGCCGGGCCGACCTGCGGATCATCGGCTGGGTGGTGAACACGCTGGATCACCTCCGGCTGGTGCGCGCGCTGGAGCTGGACGGGGCGACCACCGACTACCCGGAGATCAGGAGCACCGGCCGCTTCACCGCGTGAACCCGGTGCGAGACGTCAGCCGAGTTCCTTGACGAGCAGTTCGAACTGCAGGTCGTCGCGCCGGGGAATGCCGAAGCGCTCGTCGCCGTAGGGGAAGGGCGTCATCCGCCCCGTCCGGCGGTAACCGCGGCGCTCGTACCAGGCGATCAGGTCCTCGCGCACGGAGATCACGGTCATGCGCATCTCCCGCACACCCCAGGTCTCGCGGGCCCGGCGCTCCGCCTCCGCGAGGACCAGCCTGCCCAGGCCCCCGCCCTGCAGCGCCGGGCTGACGGCGAACATGCCGAAGTAGGCGTGGTCGCCGCGGTGCTCCAGCTGGCAGCAGGCGATCACGCGGCCGTCGCGCTCGACGGTCAGCAGCCGGCTGTCGGGCGACTTGATCACGTCGAGCACGCCCTCGGGGTCGGTGCGCTGCCCGTGCAGGATGTCCGCCTCGGTGGTCCACCCGGCCCGGCCGGCGTCCCCGCGGTACGCCGACTCGATCAGTGCCACCAGGGCGTCGACGTCGGCGTCGGTGGCGTCGCGGAAGGTCGTCCCGGAGGCGGAGGTGTCCATGGCGGCGGGCCTTTCGGTTCTCGTGCGCGGTTGAGCAGGGACGAGCGTAGCGCCGCGGCCGGGAAGGTTCGCCGTCGGGCTCGCGGCGTCCGGTGCCGGGGGCACCCGCACGCCGAGCGGGCTGTGGGAGAGCGTCGCAACGCTGTACTCGGGTGATGCGGCAACGCGGCGGTGAGGAACCTTCCCCGCGAGCGGAGCCGGGCGTGGCGCCGGGGCCGCCGCGCCGGGTGCCGCGAGCCGGTGAAGCCTTCCGGGCACGGCAGTAGGCTCCGCCGCATGGTGCATGTACTCAGCAGCCGGATCCTGCTGCGCCCCACGGACCCCGAGCGCTCCCGCGCCTTCTACGGCGACCAACTGGGCCTCGCCGTCTACCGCGAGTTCGGCACGGGCCCGGAGCGCGGCACGGTCTACTTCCTCGGTGGCGGCTTCCTGGAGGTGTCGGGTCGCTCCGAGACCGCCTCGCCGCCCGCCGCGCGGCTGTGGCTTCAGGTCGCGGACGCGGCCGCGGCCCACGACGAGCTGCGCGCCGCGGGCGTGGCGATCGTGCGTCCGCCGGTGCGGGAGCCGTGGGGCCTGATCGAGATGTGGATCGAGGACCCGGACGGCACACCGGTCGTGCTCGTGGAGGTGCCGGCGGACCACCCCCTGAGGTTCCGGGCCGGTATCTGAGCGGGAAGTGGGCCCGCACCACCCCTCCGGGCCGCCGCGGACTCCGCCGGGATGACGGGAGAGGTTCCGGCGCGGTTCCGGAACGGTGCGGGGCCGGGCGACAGGCAGCGGGAGGCCGGCTGTGGCGCCGGCGACCGGTGGCGCTCACGCCCGGTCGCGATGCGCTCCCGGATCCGCGCGCCGGCCGGGCGGTACACGCGCCGGGGCGGGTCGGGACAGGCGGGCGTCCGCGAGCGGTGCGGGGACCTGGCGGTACCCGGTCCGTACGGCTCCGGATGGCCGCAGTCGTTGACCGGGGCTAGCGTTCTGGTGAGAGCACTCTGCCCGGAGGATGCCATGAAGTTCGACAAGCCGGTGATCGGAGGGCCCTGCTGGGCGGAGCTGGGGACCAACGACCTCGAGGCCTCGAAGCGGTTCTACACGGACCTGTTCGGCTGGCGGCTGCGGGTCGATCCCCGGCCGGAGATGCGCGGCTACACCATCGCCTACGTGAACGACACGACGGTGGCCGCCATGCAGCCGCTGCGCCAGGTCTCCCAGCCGGTCGCCTGGAACGTGTCGTTCGCCGTCGAGGACGCGGACGAGGCGGCCAACAGCGTCGCGGAGGCGGGCGGCACGGTGATCACCGGCCCGCTGGACGTGCTCGACGAGGGCCGTAACGTGGTGGCGCTCGACCCGTGCGGCGCGGCGTTCCAGATGTGGCAGGCGCAGGCCTTCACCGGCGCCGGCAGGTTCAACGCGCCCGGGGCGCTCGGCTGGGTCGAACTCGCGACGCGCGACGTCGACAGAGCCCGCGACTTCTACACGCGGGCGTTCGGCTGGAACGTCAACTCGTCGCAGTGGTACACGCAGTGGACGGTGCAGGGTGAGGACTTCGGCGGCGTCACGACCATGGACGAACGTTTCCCCGCCGACATGCCGCCGCACTGGCTGCCGTACTTCGCGGTGTCGAACGTGAACACGTCGGCGGACAAGGCACTGCGCGAGGGCGGCAAGGCCCTGGTGGAGCCGACGGACGTGCGCGACGGCCCCCGCATCGCGGTGCTGCGGGACCCCCAGGGCGCCCCGTTCGGCATCTACGAGGTGACCTCGGAGCGCTGAGAGCCGCCGTCGCCCGCCCGGGAAGGGGTGCTCAGCCTCGCGGCACGCCCGGGCGGCCCTCCAGGCGGCCCAGCAGTTCACCGAGGAGGGCGGCCAGGCCCTCGGGCCCGCCACCGGTGTCCAGCCCCGCCAGGACGGCCCTTTCGTAGGCGAGCTGTTCGGGCAGGATGCCGTCGACGAGGTCGCGTCCGGCGTCCGTGAGGCGGACATGGGCGACGCGGCGGTCGCGTGTGTCGCCCCGGCGGTCCACCAAACCGCGTTCGGTCAGCTGCTTCAGGCGCTTGGTCACGGCGGCACCCGAGGAGAAGGTCTCGCGTGCCAGTTCGCTCGGCGTGAGCTCGTGTCCGGTGCGCCGCAACGCGCCGAGCAGGTCGAACTCCGGCCGGCTCAGTCCCGCCCGGCGCAGCGGGGCGTCCTCGGCCTGCTGGAGCAGCGCGGAGCAGCGGTTGATGCGGCCGATGATCTCCATGGGGCCGGTGTCCAGGTCGGGGTGGACGGCCCGCCACTGGCGGACGACGGCGGCGACGGTGTCGCCGGGGACCGCACCGGAGGGCACCGTCCGCGCGGGTGCCGCGGCCTCCGGCCGGCCGTGTGCTCCGCCGTCGGCCGGCGCTCCCCCGGTGACCGGCTGTCCGCTCGCCGTCATGGTCGTACGTCCTCCCTGGTGTCCCCGGCCGCCGGAGCGTGCGGGCCCCGGCGTCGTACCGTCGCGGCGAGCGTACGGTGTCCCGACTGCTCGGTGAGCACCACCCGCTCCTGCGGCAGGGCGCGCTGCCACCACTCGCCCGCCGCGGCTTCGGCGGTGGCGCGCAGCTCGACCAGTGCCGCGGCCAGTCCACGGCGGGCGGACTCCAGCGCGGCGGGCACGGGAGACTGCTCGGCGAGCAGGCGCGCGGCGCGTTCGCGAGCCCGTTCCACGGCGACCAGGGCCTCCTCCAGGCGGTCGGCGGCGCGCCGGTTGGTGACGGCGACGGCGGCGACGAGGCCGACCAGGGCGCCGACGAGGGTGTCGAGCACCCGCTCGGTGATCAGTTCGCCCGGCTCGTGCAGCCCGGCGAACTCGGTGATGAGCAGCGCCATCGGGGTCACGCAGATGGTGCCGAGCCAGTAGTTGCGGCCGATCAGCGCCTCGGCGCCGAAGTTGCAGGCGAGGCAGATGAGCACGAGCGCGACGGCGCTGGCGTGGGCGAGCGGGGCGATCGCGGCGAACACGAGGACGCCGACGAGGTTGCCGACGACGCGCTGGACGGCCCGGCTCCACGTGAGGGTGAGGTTGGCCTGGTAGAGGGAGGCGGCGGTGACCAGGGCCCAGTACGGGCGGCCGACGCCGAGGGCGAGCGAGACGTACCCGGCGAGCGCGCAGCCGATCGCGGTGCGGCCGGCGATCGGGGCGAGCGGGCCGAGCCGGCGCCACCACGGCCGGTGCGGGGCGTCGACCTCGGCGTCCACACCGAGGAGCTCGTCGGCGGCCTCCCGCGACTCGCCGGCAGAGGGAACGGGGCCGGACCCGCGCAGGTCGCGAGCCCAGGCCCGCAGACGCTCGGGGTCGGTGTCGGCGGGTGCGGCGAGCGCGACCTCCGCGCGGACGACGAGCCGCTCCAGGGCGCGCCGGTGCGCGGAGCGGGCGCCGGTGGACAGCAGCGTCTGCCAGGCGGTCTGCACGGCGGCGGCCGCGCCGGCGCGGGCCCGGGCGTCGCCGCCGGCGGCGCCGTACGTGGCGGCGTACGCGGCGGCGGCGTTGAGCGCCTGGGCGGTGGCGCGGCGCTCCGGGCCGTGGGGCCGCAGCAGCGCGGGTGCCATGCCGACCAGCCACGCCCAGCCCCCGGCCGCCACCGCGAGCGCCATGTGGCCGGGGACCTGGCCCAGGGTCTGCGGGACGAACAGGGCAGCGGTGGCGACGAAGGCGAGGATGACGTTGCCGGGCGGGCCGATGCGGGTGGCGTCGCACATCACCTTCTGCGCGGCGGCCATCAGCGCGCCGACGGCGACCAGGACGACCGGGTCGCTGGTCAGGGACGCGGCGACCAGGGCCACCGCGAGGCCGGCGAGCATGCCGAGCACCACCCAGGCCAGCACGCGGGCGCGGGCCGCGTAGGGGCGGTTGTGGGCGTACAGGGCGCACAGCGAGCCGGCCATCGTGTACATGGCCAGGTCGAGGCGGCCGAGCGCGAGCAGCGTGAGGTTCGGCGGGGCCACCGAGGCGACGACGCTGAGGGCCGGCTTGAACCAGATCTCCGGCGGACGGCCGAGGCGCAGCACGCCGGTGAGCGGCAGACGGCGGACGCGGCGGGCTCGCCGGGTGGGGGTGGGGGACTCACTGCTCATACCCACAAGCTTAACAGGTGTTTTACTGGTGAAATATATATCGCCCTGCCGTCCGGGCCGCGGTGCTCCGCCGAGTGCTCCCCGTGTACGCCTGTGCGCTCGCGTGCGCGCCGCGTGCCGTGGGCATCTCTTGGACCGACCACCGGGCAGCGGCCGCGATCGCCGGGCCGCGGCCGCGGGACCGCCGAGCGGGGAGGTGGGCGTGCACGGACCGGCTTCGCCCGGCTGGCTGCTGGTCGCGTTGTGCGCGGCGACCGGCGCCTACTGTCTGCTGCGGATGCGCAGCACCGTGGAGGAACAGCGCCGCGCCGCGGGCGGCGAGGCGCTGATGGGCTTCGGCATGGCCGCCATGGCCATGCCCCCGGCGGTGTTCAGCCCGCCCGCCTGGGTGTGGCCGTGGTGTGCGGCGGTCTTCGGGGCGGCCGGCGTGCACGCCCTGTGGGCGGCGCGGCGCAGTCCGCACCACCTGCATCATCTGGTGGGGGTGTCGGCCATGGTGTACATGGCGGTCGTGATGGCGGCCGCACCGGCGCACGGCCACGGCCATGGCGGCGCGGAGGTGCCCCTGTTCACCGGAGCCCTGCTGCTGTACTTCGCCGTCTACGTGCTGCTCTCCGGAGTCCGGCTGGTGCCCGCGGCAACGGCGGCGGAAGCGGCCGGTGCGGCGGGAGCGGGCGCGGCGGGGTGGGGGGACCGCCCCGAACTGGCGCGGGCGTGCCGGCTGTCGATGGGGATCGGCATGGTGGCCATGCTGCTGACCATGTGAGGGGGCCGGCGCGAGCCCTGCGGCCGTGGTCCGCGTGACCTCGCCGTTCGTACCGGGCTGCCTCCGTGAGCCGGGGTCGCGCCGGGCTGCGCCTCCGGCCGGCCGAGCTCGCGGACGGCGCCCCGCCGCCCGGGCCCGCCGCGGCTGTGGCCCAGGGCCGGACGAACCGGCCCCGGAAGTTGGCCTTCGGGCCCTCGGGTCGGCAAGGATCGCATCATGCATCCCCCGTCCGTCGCCTCGCCGCCCCGCCCGCCGGTCCACCGTGTCCGGGTGCGCGCCCCCCTGGTGCTGGGAGTGTGCTCTGCGCTGCTGGTCACGCTGGTCGCCCTGCGCTGGCATCCCCTGATGGCCTTCGACGGCGGCGTCTCCCGCACCACCCACCGGTGGGCGGTCACCGAGGGCGGAGTCACCCAGGTCTTCCGCATCCTGACGGACTGGGTGTGGGACCCGCTGACCATGCGCCTGCTGTGCGCGGCAGTGGCCGTGTGGCTGGTGTGGCGCCGGTCGGCGTGGCGGACGGCCCTGTGGCTGGTGGCCGCGACCGTACTGGCCACGCTGCTGCAACAAGGGCTGAAAGCGGCCGTCGACCGCCCCCGGCCCGTCTTCACCGACCCCGTCGACTCCGCCCACTACGCGGCCTTCCCCTCGGGTCATGCCATGACCGCCACCGTGGTGTGCGGCCTGCTGCTGTGGCTGCTGCACCGCCACGGCCCGGCCCGCGCCCTGTGGCGCGCCGCCCTGGCCGTGGGCGTGCTGTCCGTCGTCGGTGTCGGCCTGACCCGGATCTGGCTGGGCGTGCACTGGCCCTCGGACGTCCTCGGCGGCTGGCTGCTGGGAGCGTGGGCGGTGTGGCTGGCGACGGCCGTGTACGGACGGCGTGGCACGTGTACGGACGGCGTGGCACACGACCGGCAGCCACCGCACGGGGCCGCGCAGGGGTGACCGGAATCAGCGGCCGGGGCCGGGTGCCCTCCGTACGATCGGCCCATGACTGCCGTCCTGTTCGACTTCTCCGGGACCCTGTTCCGCATCGAGTCCACCGAGGCCTGGCTGCGCGCTGTGCTGGACGAGGCGGACCTGACGCTGCCGGAGCCGGAGGTGCGCCGCTGCGCGCGGGCCCTGGAAGAGGCGGGCGCTCTGCCGGGCGGGGCGTACCCGGACCGGGTCCCGGAGCAGCTCGTGGAGGTGTGGAGGATCCGGGACCGCAGCGCGGAACTGCACCGGGCCGCGTACACGGGCCTCTCCCGCCGGGTGCCGCTGCCCGATCCGGGGCTGCACGACGCGCTGTACGACCGGCACATGACGCCGGCCGCGTGGGCGCCGTACCCGGACGCGGCCGAGGTACTGCGGGCACTGCGCGAGCGCGGGATCGGGGTGGGCGTGGTCAGCAACATCGGCTGGGACCTGCGTCCGGTGTTCCGCGCGCACGGCCTCGACGCGTACGTCGGCGCCTACGTCCTGTCGTGCGAGCACGGCGTCCAGAAACCCGACCCGCGACTGTTCGCGGCCGCGTGCGGCGCGCTCGGCGCCGACCCCGGGGACGTGCTGATGGTGGGGGACGACCGGAGCGCCGACGGCGGTGCGGCGGCCCTGGGATGCGCGGTGCACTTCGTGGACCACCTGCCGGTGGCCGAGCGGCCCGACGCGCTGCGGCCGGTGCTGGACCTCGTCGGCCGACCGGGCTGACGGCGCAACGCCGGGGGCGCCCGGGGCGGCCGCGGCGCGTCGTGGTCACTCCAGGTAGCCCTCCACCTGCGACGACGGCCGCGCCTGGGCTTCGTCGGGGTTCTCTCCGTACTGCTCCTTGGCGCGGCGCTGCCGCAGCAGGTCCCAGCACCGGTCGAGTTCGCGCTCCAGTTCCCCCAACTGCCGCTGTTCCGTGGAATCGTCGATCTGTCCGGACGCCAGGGCGGCGCGGAGCCTGCGCTCGTCCTCGACCATTTCCGTGATCCGGGCCAGGATTCGCTGGTCCTGTTCCTTCTGCGCCATTCCGCTACGCCTCCTCGGCTCGGCACCCGAGCCCACTCTAGGGACGCTTCAGGCGCTGTGCGACAGGTGAGAGGGAGGCGGCCCGGGGTGCACCGTGCGAGGGTGCGGGGCCCGCCGCGTGGTGACGCACGGGGCGCCCGTGCCGGAGTCGGCCGCGCCCCGGCGGACAGCCGCGACGAGGGGCGGGTGAAGCGCGCGGCGCCCGTACGGGACCGATCGCCCGTAAAAGTTGCCCCAGGCTACCATCGGCGCGAAAAGCGCCCGCCCCGGACGATCCCCCGCGTCGCCCGAGGCGGGACGGCAAGCCGAGCGGCCCACACAGGGCCGGCCCGGATGCGTTGAGTATAGTTGGCTGGCAGCCAGTCAACGCAGGAGTTACAGGATGTCCCCGCGCAGCGCCTCGGTCAATGAAGAGCTGAGGCGGCGTTCGCGGGAGCGGCTGCTGCAGGCCGCGGTGGAGCTGGTGGGCGAGCGCGGGTACGAGGCGACGACGCTCGGCGACATCGCCGACCGGGCGGGGTCGGCGCGCGGACTGGTGTCGTACTACTTCCCCGGCAAGCGGCAGCTGGTCCAGTCCGCGGTGCACCGGCTGATGCACCGGACGCTGGAGGAGGCGCTGGAGGGCGAGCCGCGCACCGAGGACGGCCGGGAGCGGATGGCGCGGGCCATCGACGCCATCCTGGCCCTGGCCCGGGACCGGCCGGTGCTGATGCGCCAGCACATGGCGGGCATCCTCCAGGCCGAGGGGTTCGTGCAGTGCCCGGAGCAGCAGCGCCTGTCCCACCTGCTGCGGGACACCGTCGCCCGGCACGGCTCGTGCGACGTGGACGCCGACTACCCGATGATGCGCGCCCTGCTGATGGGAGCGGTCTACGCGGCGCTGGTGCCGGGGGCGCCGATGCCGGTGCCGGTGCTGCGCGCGGAGCTGTTCAAGCGCTACCGGCTCGACTGGGAGATGGGGCTCCCGCCGGACGCCGAGGCGCCCGGCCGGAGCTGTGAGGCGGATCTGTCGCGCTTCTTCGCTACCGGTCAGCCCCCGGAGCGCCGACCGAAGTAGTCCGGCTGCGTCCGGACGTTGAGCTCGCCCAGGCGGACCCGCTGGGCCTGGTCCGTGCGCCGGTCGCGGATCTTCAGCACGTCGAAGCCCTTGGCGATGTCGTTCGAGTAGATGTAGCCGTTGTAGTAGTACGCCGACCAGGAGCCGCCGATCGTGAGGACGTCCGTGGCCAGCGGGCCGCGCTCGAAGTAGGCGATCTCCTTCGGGTGTGCCGAGTCGGTGAAGTCCCAGACGGAGACGCCGCCCTGGTACCAGGCCTGGACCATGAGGTCCTGGCCCCTGACGGGGATCAGCGAGCCGTTGTGGGCCACGCAGTTCTCGGTGTCCGCCTGGTGGCGGGGGATCTTGTAGTAGCCGCGGAACACGAGCCTGCGGTGGTCGCCCTTGCCGACGATGTCGTAGATGCCGTCGGCGCCCCGGTTCGGGCCGACCGCCTCGTTGCAGGTGGCGGCTCCGCCGCCGCCCAGCAGGCGTGCGCGGATGGACCGTCCAGGCGACACCCCGGACCTCCCGCGCGGCCGCTCTCCCCCGACGGGCCGCTCGGTGCGATGCTGGAGCCGTCAGCGACCTCCTGAAGTCCCTGGGATAAGGAGTTCCGCCGTGCTGCGTGTCGCCGTCGTCGGCTCGGGGCCGAGCGGGTGCTACACCGCTCAGTGCCTCGTCCAGCAGGACTCCTCGGTACGCGTCGACGTCCTCGACCGCCTGCCCTGCCCCTACGGCCTGGTCCGCTACGGTGTCGCGCCGGACCACGAGAAGATCAAGTCGCTGCAGAACACCCTGCGGGCGGTCCTGGAGCACGAGCGGGTCAGGTTCCTCGGCGGCGTCCAGATCGGAGGCGCCGACGGACTGCCCGCCGCACGGCTGCGGGAGCTGTACCACGCGGTCGTGTACTGCGTTGGCGCGGCGACCGACCGCCACCTGGGGATCCCCGGCGAGAACCTGCCGGGCAGCTGGTCGGCGACCGAGTTCGTCTCCTGGTACAGCGCCCACCCCGACGCCGTCGACGGCGCCTTCCTGCGGGACGCACGGGCGGCCGTGGTCATCGGCGTCGGGAACGTGGCGGTGGACGTGGCCCGCATGCTGGCGCGTGCCGCCGCGGACCTGAGTCCCACCGATCTGCCGCAGGCCGCGCTCGACGCGTTGGCCGCCAGCCGGGTGACCGACATCCAGATGGTGGGCCGGCGCGGCCCGTCGCAGGCCCGCTTCACCACCAAGGAGCTCCGTGAGCTGGGCTCCCTGCCGGACACCGACGTCGTCGTCGATCCCGCGGAGCTGGCGCCGGACCCTGCGTACGCGGACCCCTCCGCGCTGCCCGTCGCCCAGCGCCGCAACGTGGAGGTGCTGCGCGGCTGGGCCGGCATGCCCCCGACCGGCGCCGCCCGGCGGATCCGGCTGCGCTTCCACCTGCGACCGGTGGAGCTGCTCGCCGACGGCCGCGGACGCGTGGGCGCGGTGCGCTTCGAGCGGACGGCGCCCGACGGCCGGGGCGGTGTGTCGGGGACCGGACGGTACGAGGACGTCGAGGCCCAGCTGGTGCTGAGGTCGGTGGGCTACCGGGGGGTGCCCCTGGAGGGGCTGCCGTTCGACGCGGCCCGCGGCACCGTGCCGCACCTCGAGGGCCGGGTCCTGCGCGACGGGGCGGTCTCACCCGGCGAGTACGTGGCGGGCTGGATCAAGCGGGGACCGACCGGCGTCATCGGCACCAACCGCCCGTGCGCCAAGGAGACGGTGACCTCGCTGCTCGCGGACGCCGCCGGCCTGGCCGACAGGCGGCTGCCCGACGACCCGCTCGTCCGGCTGCGCGCCACGGGGATCGAGCCCGTGCCGTGGGCGGGGTGGCAGGCCATCGAGCAGGCCGAGGCGGAGCTCGGCGTGTCGCTCGGACGCGGAACGGTCAAGCTCCCGGACTGGCAGTCGCTGCTCAAGGCGGCCCGGAGGGCACCCTCGCAGGGCTGAGCGGATACAGGTGGGCGGGTCCGGGCGCACTCGCCGATCATGCGGGGTTGCGCTTCGCTCCGGCCCGTGGCGTCCGCCCGGCCGCGATCGACCTCGGCCCGCGTCGGGCCCCCTCCCGGCGCGGGAAGGTTCAGCCGTTCCCCAGGCGGGCGGCCTGCCGGCCGGCAGCCGCGAGGAGGCTGTCGATCAGCCCGGGGAAGAGGTCGTCCAGGTCGTCGCGGCGCAGGCCGTTCATCTTGGCCGTGCCCCGGTAGACCTGGCGGATCACGCCGTTCTCGCGCAGCACCCGGAAGTGGTACGTGCTGGTGGACTTGGTCACCGGCAGGCAGAAGTGCGAACAGGAGAGCTCGTCGCCGTCGGCGGCGAGCTCCCGCACGATCTGCAGCCGCAGCGGGTCGGAGAGCGCGTGCAGCACGCCCTCCAGGCGGATCTCCTCGCGGGCCGGGTGCGGGAGGGCGCGACTGCCGACGGAGGTGGCGGGGGCGGTGCGGGTCACGGCGGCTCCACTTCGGACGAGAGCCTTCATAATACGAGAGTCATCGTAGTTTGACATCTCTCATACTACGAGGACTATCGTACGAGTCGGCCATCGGTCCCGAGACGAATGGAGTCCGCCGTGAGTGCGCTCTTCGAGCCCTACACCCTGCGTGAGCTGACGATCCCCAACCGCGTGTGGATGCCTCCGATGTGCCAGTACTCGGCCGCCCCCGAGGGCCCGTCCGTGGGCGCCCCGAACGACTGGCACTTCGCCCACTACTCGGCGCGGGCGGCGGGCGGCACGGGCCTGATCATCGTCGAGGCCACCGCCGTGTCGCCGGAGGGCCGCATCTCCCCCTACGACCTCGGCATCTGGAACGACACGCAGGTCGAGGCGTTCCGCAGGATCACCCGCTTCATGAAGAGCCAGGACACGGTCCCCGGCGTCCAGCTCGCCCACAGCGGCCGCAAGGCCTCGACCGAGCGCACGTGGAAGGGCGGCGGGCCGGTCGGGCCGGACGCGTACGGCTGGCAGCCGGTGGCGCCGAGCCCGGTCGCCTTCGACGAGCGCCACCCCGTGCCGGACGAGCTGACGGTCGAGCAGATCCAGCAGGTCGTCGCCCGGTTCGCGGACGCGGCGCGGCGTGCCCTGGCCGCCGGTTTCGAGGTCGCCGAGATCCACGGTGCGCACGGCTACCTCATCAACGAGTTCCTGTCCCCGCACTCCAACCACCGCACCGACGCCTACGGCGGTTCCTACGACAACCGCGTCCGCTTCGCGCTCGAGGTCGTCGACGCGGTACGGGCGGTGTGGCCGCAGGACAAGCCGCTGTTCTTCCGCATCTCGGCCACCGACTGGCTGGAGGACGGCGGCTGGACGGCCGACGACACGGTGCGTTTCGCTTCCGAGCTGCACACGCACGGCGTCGATCTGCTCGACGTCTCCACCGGCGGCAACGCCTCCGGCGTGCGCATCCCCACCGGGCCCGGCTACCAGGTGCCGTTCGCGGCCCGGGTGAAGGCGGAGACGCCGATGCCGGTGGCCGCCGTCGGCCTCATCACCGAGGCCGAGCAGGCCGAGAAGATCATCGCCAACGGCGAGTCGGACGCGGTCCTGCTGGGCCGCGAGCTGCTGCGCAACCCGTCCTGGGCACAGCGCGCCGCACGGGAGCTGAGCGGCCCGGTGCACGTGCCGCACCAGTACCACCGGTCCGTCTGACGGCGACCGCACGGCCTGTGTCCGACCCGCGGCGCGCCGGGTGTGTCCCGCGCCGACGCCACGGGTGCCGGCACGGGCCGTGCGCCGTCGTTCCCCCTGGGACCCGCACCGTCCGGTCCGGAGGGGACCGGCGACGGCTCCTCCCGGCCCCACGCGTCACCGGCTCCCCCGGGCTCCCCGGCTCACGCCTTCCGTCCGGCGGACGTCGTGGGGACGCCCCGCGCCCGTCTCGGCCTCGTCCGGGTCACGTGGCCCGAAGCCCACCGCGCGGCACACTGCCGTCGTACCGGAGCGGCGGCCGGTGCCCGGCCTCCTGGGCGCGCCCGCGCGGTCAGGACCGCCCGGACGACACCAGGCGTGTGACGGTCTCCTCCAGGTGGGGCAGGGCCCGCTGACCGGCCAGGGCGAGGACGATCGACGTGGCGACACCCGTCCAGGCGACGGGGCCCAGCGGGGTGCAGCCCAGCACGCGGCTGACCCCCGGGCTCTGGACCAGGGCCACCAGGGCCACGGCGGAGCCCACGGACGTGACCCGGACCAGTGGGCTGCCGCGGCGGTCGAGCAGGGTCTGGGCGAGCTGGGTGCCCACCACGCTGCACAGGGCCATCGTGCTGGAGCGGCGGGCCGTGCCCGGGGTGAACCGGCCGATCAGCCAGGCCACGACGGCGCCCAGGCAGGTGGTCAGGGCCCGGTGCCGGATCTGCTGGATCAGGGGCGCCCCCAGGACGCCGCCGGCCACGTCCTCGGGTGAGCCCGCCCTCGCCTGCTCCGTGTCCTCCTTCGGCGTCACCGCCACGGCCATGGCCGGGAACAGGTCCGTGAACAGGTTCACCATGAGCATCTGACGGGTGGACAGCGGGGCGGTCCCCGACATCAGCGTGCCGAGGATGCCGAAGCCGACCTCGCCGGCGTTGCCGCCGATCAGGATGGCGACGGCGTCGGCGACGCTGTGCCACAGGGCGCGCCCCTCGGCGATCGCGTCGATCAGCACGGTCAGGTCGTCGGCGGTCAGCACGATGTCGGCGGCGTTGCGCGCGGCCGCCGAACCCCGGGCGCTGATGCCGACGCCGATGTCGGCGGCGCGGATCGCCGCGGCATCGTTGGCGCCGTCGCCCACCATGCCGACCACCCGGCCGGCGTCCCGCAGCGCCTCGACCACTTGGAGTTTCTGCTCGGGCGCGACCCGGGCCACGACACCGGCGTTCCGCAGCATCCGGGCCCTGGCCGACCGGTCCGCGGCAGCCAGTTCGTCCCCGGTGACCACGATCGTGTCCTCGGGCCACCCCAGTTCGGTGGCGATGGCCCGGGCGGTCTGCGGATGGTCGCCGGTGAGCATGACCGGACGTACGCCTTCCTCGTACAGGCCGCCGACCAGAGCCGTGGACGTCTCACGCGGTACGTCCGAGAGGGCCAGCAGTCCGGTGAACTCCAGCCTCCCCAGCGGCTGTTCGATGACGTCGGACGCGTTCTCGCCGCTGCCGAGGCGCCGCTCGGCCACCGCCAGGACCCGCAGCCCGCCGCCGGCCAGCGCGTGCGCCGCGTCCAGGGCGTCGGAGGCGAGGCCCGCGCAGGCGGGCAGGACGGTCTCCGGCGCGCCCTTGATGACGAGGACCTCCGGTCCGTCCCCGACCCGGCCGACGGCGGCGGCGTAGCCACGGGCGGCCTCGAACGACAGCCCCTCCAGCTGTACCCAGTCCGGGTCGGGGCCGGCCGCGTCGAGGACGGCCTCGTCGGTGGCGTGCACCGGACGGTCCGAGGCGCCGTTCAGCCGTGGGCAGGCCCGGGCCGCCGCCCGCAGCGTGTCCGCGGAGCCGGCGTCGCGCACCCCGCGGACCGTTCCGGCGGCGTCGGACACCCGCACCAGGCGCAGCCGGTTCTCGGTCAGGGTGCCGGTCTTGTCGAAGCAGATGGTGTCCATCCGGCCCAGCGCCTCCAGGGTGCGCGGGGTGCGGACGAGGACGCCGCCGCGGCTCAGCCGCCGCGCCGCGGCCAGTTGCGCCACCGTCGCCACCAGCGGCAGGCCCTCGGGAACGGCGGCCACCGCCACGGCCACGCCTCCGCTGACCGCTTCGTGGATGGGGGTGCCGCGCAGCAGCGCCAGACCGGTCACCACGGCTCCGCCCGCCAGCGTCAGCGGCATCGCCTTGCCGGTGAGTTCCTGCAGCCTCGCCTGCACCCCGGCGGCCGGGGGCGTACGGGCCGCGAGGTGCACGGCCCGGGCGGCCTCGGTGCGGTCGCCGGTGTCCACCACGACGGCCCGCGCGTGCCCGGCGACCACGGTCGTGCCCTCGAACACCATGCAACGCCGGTCGGCGACCGGGGCGTGCGGGGTCGGGGCGATCTGCTTCTGCACCGGCAGGGACTCCCCGGTGAGCGCCGACTCGTCCACCTCCAGGCCCTCCTCCCACAGCACGCGGGCGTCGGCGGGGACCACGTCGTCCGCCTGGAGCTCGATGACGTGACCGGGTCGCAGCTTCCCGGCCTCCACGGTCCGGGGGGCGGCCTGCTCCCCCGCCTCGCGCGCCGTCAGCCGCGCCATCTGCTGCTGGCCCGCGACCAGCCCGGACAACGCCCGTTCGGCACGCAGCCGCTGGACGCCGCCGACCAGCGCGTTGAGGTCCAGCGCGCCGACGACGAGCAGGGCGTCCACCACGGAACCGAGGATCGCCGACGCTGCCGAGCCCACCGCCAGGACCGGGGTGAGGGGGTCGTCCAGTTCGCCCCGCACGGCCCGGCCGAGCTGCAGCGTCCACCGCGCCGGCGCCAGGGCGGGCAACCGCAGGGCGGCCGCGGCTGCCTTGCGCGCGCCCCCCGTGGCCCGCTCGGCGAAGGTGTCCTCGGCGGCCGGCAGATGCTCCAGCCGCTCCCGCGCCTGCGCCGCGTCCAGTTCGTGCCAGTGCACCCGCGGATGCGGGTGCGGGGGGCGGGCCAGCAGAGCGGCGACGGCCGCCCGCGTTCCGGACAACAGAGCCGTTGCCGCGGCGGCGTCGACCGGTACGTGCCGCAGGCCCGGCAGCATGGCGCGGCGCCCCCGGCCGGCCCTGGACTCGCCCACGGCCACGAGGAGTCCGGAGAGAGCGGCGCCGGACCGGGCCAGGGTCTGGGCGCGGTGGCCGATCGTGCGGGCGGCCGGCACCGCGACCAGCAGCCGCCACACGTCGGGCAGGCCGTGCAGGGCCAGGATGTCCGCGCCCCACACCACGGCGCCCTCCCGGTCCGTGAGGGCGACGGCGACGTCGCTGGCACGCAGCCCGGCGAGCACTTCCTGGTCCTCGGCGGAGCGCATCCGCGCGACCGTGAGGACGGCCCCCGGCTCGTCCCGCAGCCCGTAGACCACGTCGTCCAGCGGGCGGCGGGCGTCCACCACCTGGTCGGCGAGAGCGGTGAAGTCCTCCAGGGCCGGGTCGTCCACCACCACCACCCGCAGCCCGGCCCGGCGGGCGGCGTCCAGCACCGGCTCGGTCCAGGGGTCCGCCTCCCCGGTCCCGGTGCACAGCGCGCTCGAGTGCAGCACGACCGTGCCGGCCATCTCCAGTTGCCGCAGCCGCTCCGGGGCCCGGACCAGCACACCGGTGCGGGCCAGCCCGGCACCGAACACGGCGTGGAAGGCGGCGGGCCCGTACCGCGCGGCCTTCGGGGAGCCGGCGAGCACCGCCTCGGCCGCCTCGTCCCCGTTGTGCTTGACGAGCAGCGTCGCCGCCGCGCCGAGCAGGCTGCCGATGGAGGCGTGGGCGGCGTACTCCTGAGCCGGGGTAACGCGCAGGGGCGGGCGGGGGGCCTCGTCCGCCGCCACGCTGACGCGATGGGGTCCGCACAGCTCGTCCTCCACCCGGTCGAACGCGGTGGCACGGGCCACGGTCTCGGCCAGCTGGCACAGTCGCAGTGCCCCGTCCAGCACCAGCGCGGTGGGGTTCTGGCCGGCGCCGTGCGCGGCCGCGTTCGCCGAGGCCAGCAGCAGGTCCATACGGCTCTCGCCCAGCCACCCGCGCAGCCTCGCCCGGACCAGGGGGTTCTCGCGCAGCAGCGTCACGACCGCGGTCACCATCCGGGGCGACGGCGGCAGGCGCAGGCTGTTCGCGGCGACGGCGACGGCGATGCCGGCGACGTCGGCGGCGAGCGTGGCGGCGGCGGCGCGCACACCGGCCGGATCGGCCGGATGGACGGTGTGGTCCGGGTCGCCGCCCGCCAGGACCAGTCCCTCGCGTGCGGCGAGCCTGGCGGCGTAGTCCACCACCCGGTCAACAGCCTCCTCCTCGATCACCGCCACGATCAGGCGGCCGAGTCCTTCGTCCCAGCAAGCGAACACGACGTCCGGATGCTGGGCGAGCACGGCGGCGATCCGGCGTGCCAGACGTGCTCTGCCGCCGGCGCGGCGTACCCGCTCCGGGTCGGCCGGCCGCAGCGCCAGGTGCGCCCGGGTGCCGGACCGCCAGTGCCCCTGCCCGCCGGGCATCGCGTGGCGGGCGACCCGTCCCACCCGCACCGCGCTGTCCGCGCACCGGACTCCGGCCCGTGCCGTGCCCGCCACCGCTCCGGCGGCCGCCCCGGCCACCGGAGGGGCCGCCCGCGCGAGCAGTCGGGGGGCGGCCGGCAGGAGCCGGGCGGCGGCCGCCGGCGCCCTGAGCAGCCGGGACACGGAGCGCCCTCAGAGGGTGGTGCGGCCGGGTCGCGCCGTCGGGCCGAGCGGTCCTGTGGACGCCCTGCCCTGCGGCGGCTTGCCCTCCCCCTCCGCGGACGACCGGTGCGTCTGCCCCGTCTCCTTGGCCTCCTGGGTCTCGGCCGGCTCCGCCGTGCCGACGTCACGGCTCGCGCCGGTGGTGTCGTGCGTGGGCGCGCCAGTCGTCATGTCCTGGGCGTCCCGGCCCGTCACGTCGGCGCCCTCCACCGGGATCCGGTGCGGGGCGGCGGTGTCCTCGGCCACCGCCCGCTTCCCGCCGTTCCCGGTCTCTTCGGGCCGGGGCCGGGTGAGCCAGGCCACCGCGGCGCCGGTCAGGGCGACGGGCCACTCGACCACGCCGGTGACGCCCAGCACTCCCGCCCCCGTGTACACGGCAATCCGCCGGCCGCGGGGCGAGATGGCACCGACCTTGTCCAGCGTTCCCTGCGCGGCCCTGCCCACCGGGCCGGCGCCGGGCACCTTCCGCAGCACCGAGGCCGCGCTGTGCAGCGGCGCCGCAAGACCCGACGACGACTTCTGCTCAGCCATGATGTCCCTCGCCTTCGGTGGAATCGCTTTCCCGCCCGCCGGGTGCCCCCGTTCCACACTGGCCACCCGTCCTTCCCAGGGAACGTCACGGGGAGCGCCCCCGCCACCCGGACACGGCCCGCCGCGGCCGCCGCGGCGGGGCGGCGCCGGCCGGGAACAGGTCCCTCACGGCGGCCCCGGCCCGACGGCGTCTCGCGAGCCCGTGGGCGATGAGCCCGGCCCGCGAGGCAGGGCACGGCCGCGCCACCGGACCGGGGCGGTCCGAGGGAACGCCGTCACGGCGAGGCGAGCGGGCGGGACACGAGCGGTGACCGGGGGCCGGTGGGTGCCGGCCGGTCCGGTTCAGCCGCACGCTCAGGACGGCGGCATGGGCATCGCCTCGACGGAGCGCGCCGCCCGGGCCGGACAGCGCGCACCCGGGCTTACCCGGTGGCCGGATGGAACAGCACTGTCCCGGGCGACTCCGTCCGGAAGATCGTGCCCTGCCGGCAGCGCACCGGCAACAACACGGGCGCGGAGCCGGCCAAGAACGGTGCGGGCGCGGACGGCACCAACTGCAAGTACGCGAGGTCCGACGTCACCTACCGCTGACGCCACCCCGAGACGGCGGCCGCACCGACGGGGCCCGACCGGCAGTCGGGCGGTCGCCGTCCCTCATCGTCCGGCGCGCCCCAGGGTCCGCTCCGTCAACCGTTGCCGGTGGTCCGCGTAGAGGGTCCGCAGGGCCGGTCCGGGCCAGTCGGCGGGCAGGAGCTCGACGGGCAGTACGGGGTCGGCCAGCAGGTGCCGGACGACCGCCGCCAGGGCGGTGAAGTGCTCGGCCGGCTGCTCCGCCCGCGCGACATGGGCGAGCAGAGCCCTGGCCGTGCGCTCCCAGGCCTCGAGCGGCCACAGGCGCGCGGCGAGGTCGTGGGCCGGCTCCGCGGGGCGGGCGGTGAACGGCCGAACCACGCCGTCGAGGTCACCGGGCCAGGGCCGGCGCAGATTGGCGGGGCGCAGCCAGACGCCCTCCCGCAGTTCGGCGAGCCGCAGGGCGGTGAGCCGGGCCCGCAGATCGGCGCGCTGGGCCGGACCGCGGCCGGTCACCGTCACGACGGCCATCTCCCACTCGCCGTTCCACGGCAGGGTCCCGGGCTGCACGGCCGCGTCCTGCCGCCGCTGCCGCTCCAGCAGCCGGTCGCTGAGGCGGTAGACGGAGTCGGAGCGCCGCAGGTCCCCCGCCGCCACCATGCGGCTCAGCGCGGCCCGCAGGGCGGAGCCGCCGATGCCGAAGGGCTCGACGGCGCGCACCAGGTCCCTGACCGGCAGCTCGGGCGGGTGTGTGCCCAGCAGCAGGCTCAGGACGACCGACCGCGCGGACAGCGGCCGCAGGCCGACCGCCACGGGCTCCCCGGAATGGTTCATGGTCACGTACTGTACGGACTCCGGCATGTTGCACCATTGCTGCGGCCGCAGAGAAAGTGCAACACTGCGCGCATGGCCTCGACACTCGCGCACGACCAGCAGGCACGGCAGGAGCGGCAGGACCAGCCCCGCCACGAGCAACCGTGGGAGCCGGAGCGCCCGTACGCCACGCACGACGTCACCAACCAGGCCCCTCCCCTGGCCCCCTACGATGCGTCCGAGGACGCGGCCCTGCTGGAGGGCCTGCGCCGCGAGGGCGCCGGATGGGCCGAGGACGACGTCCGGCGGGTCGGTCTGCTGGCCGGCAGCGCGCAGGCGCAGGAGTGGGGTGAGCTGGCCAACCGGCACGAGCCTGAGCTGCGCACCCACGACCGCTACGGCAACCGGGTCGACGAGGTCGACTTCCACCCCAGCTGGCACCACCTGATGCGCGTCGCGGTCGCCGAGGGGCTGGCCGGTGCTCCCTGGGCGGACGACCGGCCCGGCGCGCACGTCGCCCGCACCGCGGGCGGGCTGGTGTGGGGGCACACCGAGGCCGGGCACGGCTGCCCGACGTCGATGACGTACGCGGCCGTCCCCGCGCTGCGCAGGCAGCCCGAACTGGCGGCCGTGTACGAGCCGTTGCTGACCAGCCGTGTCTACGAGCCGGGCCTGCGGGCGCCGGCCGAGAAAGCGGGTCTGCTCGCCGGCATGGGGATGACCGAGAAACAGGGCGGCTCCGACGTACGGACCAACACGACGACGGCCGCGCCCACCGCCGAGTCCGGCGTGTACACCCTGCGTGGGCACAAGTGGTTCACGTCGGCGCCCATGTGCGACGTGTTCCTGGTGCTCGCGCAGGCCCCCGGCGGGCTGTCCTGTTTCCTGGTGCCGCGCGTGCTGCCCGACGGCAGCCGCAACACCTTCCGCATCCAGCGGCTGAAGGACAAGCTGGGCAACCGGTCCAACGCCTCGTCCGAGCCGGAGTTCGACGGAACCGTGGCCTGGCTGGTCGGCGCGGAGGGCCAGGGCGTCAAGACGATCATCGAGATGGTCAACTGCACGCGGCTGGACTGCGTCATGTCGTCGGCGACGCTGATGCGCAAGACCCTCGTCGAGGCGGGACACCACGTACGTCACCGCCGGGCGTTCGGCGCCGCGCTGGTGGACCAGCCGCTCATGCGCAACGTGCTGGCCGACCTCGCCCTGGAGTCGGAGGCCGCGACCACGCTCACGCTGCGGCTGGCCGGCGCCGCCGACCGGGCGGCGCGCGGGGACGACGGCGGGGGTACGGAGGCCGCCTTCCGGCGGATCGCCACGGCCGTCGGCAAGTACTGGGTCACCAAGCGGGGCCCGGCCTTCACCGCGGAGGCCCTGGAGTGTCTGGGCGGCAACGGCTACGTGGAGGACTCGGGCATGCCCCGGCACTACCGTGAGGCTCCCCTGCTGTCGATCTGGGAGGGCTCGGGCAACGTCAACGCCCTCGACGTGCTGCGGGCCCTCAGCCGCGACCCCGGCACGGCGGAGGCGTTCTTCACCGAACTGGCGCCCGCCCGGGGCGCCGACGCGCGCCTGGACGCGGCCGTCATCCGCCTCGAGGGATGCCTGGCCGAGGGCTCACCGGCGGGCGCGCGCCGCCTGGTGGAGCTGATGGCGCTGACCCTCCAGGGCTCCCTCCTGGTCCGCCACGCCCCGCCCGCCGTCGCGGACGCCTTCTGCGCGACCCGTCTCGGCGGCGACTGGGGTCACGCCTTCGGCACGCTGCCCGCGGCAGCGGACGTCGACGCGATCCTTGAGCGGGCGCTGCCGGCGGTGTGACCCGCGGCCCTCGGGAGCGGAGTGCCGCGACGGCTTCCGCGCCCGGGAGCCCGCGGCGGTGGGCGCGGCCGGCGCCGCCCGGGCGCACCCGTGCGCGGGACGGCCCGCAAGAGGTTCACCACGTGACGGCCGGGGCCTCACGGCCGACGGCACGCCGGGGCGGGTCACCAGGTCTCGCGGCTCCACATCGGGCCGAACCGGGCCCATTCGGCGTCCCACTGCCGCATGCGAGCCCGTTCCAGTCGGTCGCGGAGCAGGCGGCCGACGACGAAGGGGACGGCACCGGTGCTCAGTCCGACCAGGCCGCCGACCACGGCGGCCCGCGTACGGGCCTGGGCGGCGGTGGCCGGCCGGGTCACCAGCCGGCCCCGGGTGTCCGTCCAGACGGTGACCCGGCTACCGGCCGCGCTGCCCGGCCGCACCGGGACCTGACCGGTGCGGGGGGTGCCGTCCGCCGCGGTCCAGCGCACCCTCCTCCAGGCCCGCGAGGCGTCGGCCCCCCGGCCGTTGCCCTGCCCCGCCGCGGGCGGGCCGGGAGCTTCCACGACGGCCGCCGTGGGCCGCCATTCGGCACGCTCGCGGGCCAGTTCGTGCTCCACGGCCCGCATCGCCGTCACGCCGGCCGACAACCCGGCGAGGACGGTGAACACCCAGGCACCGAGCACGATCCAGGCTTCCACCGCGTCGGCGCGGCGCTTGAGCGGATTGCGGCGCCACCGCCACAGCCACACCTCCGGACCACGGAACGCCATCGCAGGCACCTTCCTCACGAGTGCACGGACATGCCGGACCGCCCTCCCATACGGGGGACGCCTCCGCGATGCTCACGTCGTCTTCCCCGGCTTCGCCCGCCCATGGCCGTCCCGGCCCGCCCCGCGGTGCCCGGCGCGGTGCGCGCGAGCGGGCCCGACGCACCGCGCGGCACCGACATCACCGCGCCGGCCTGGGCCGATGCCGTACCAAGGGTGACTGTCAGTGCAGGGGTGCAGACTGACCCGTGTCCGAGACGAGGACGTCGACGAAGACGTCACGGAGGTGATCGGCATGACCGAGGTACTGCTCGCCGTAGGAACACGAAAGGGCCTGTTCATCGGCCGGCGGCGAGGCGGATCGTGGAAGTTCGACGACAGTGCCCACTTCAACGCACAGGCGGTCTACTCGGTCGCCCTCGACACGCGCGGCGCCACCCCGCGGCTGCTGGCGGGCGGGGACAGCTCGCACTGGGGGCCGTCCGTCTTCCACTCCGACGACCTGGGCCGCACCTGGACGGAACCGGCGCAGCCGGCCGTCAGATTCCCCAAGGACACGGGCGCCTCGCTGGAGCGGGTGTGGCAGCTGCACCCCGCGGCGGCCGAGCCGGACGTGGTCTACGCGGGCACGGAACCGGCCGCCCTGTACCGCTCCGAGGACCGCGGAGAGAGCTTCGAACTGGTCCGGCCGCTCTGGGAGCACCCCACCCGGTCCTCGTGGGTGCCCGGCGGCGGCGGTGAGGGTCTGCACACGGTGCTGACCGACCGCCGCGATCCGCGGGCCGTCACGGTCGCCGTCTCCACCGCCGGGGTGTTCCGCACCACGGACGGCGGGGGGAGCTGGACCCCGTCCAACTCCGGTGTGGCCGCCGTGTTCCTGCCGGATCCCCATCCCGAGTTCGGCCAGTGCGTCCACAAGGTCGCGCGGGACGCGGCGAACCCCGACCGGCTGTACCTGCAGAACCACTGGGGCGTGTACCGCAGCGACGACGCGGGGGCGCACTGGACGGACATCGGCGAGGGGCTGCCGTCGACGTTCGGCTTCGCGGCGGCCGCCCACCCGCACCGCGGCGACACGGCGTACGTCTTCCCGATCAACGCGGACGCCGACCGGGTGCCCGCCGGCCACCGGTGCCGCGTCTTCCGGACGGCGGACGCCGGCAAGAGCTGGGAACCGCTCGCGGCCGGCCTGCCGCAGGAGGACCACTACGGCACCGTGCTGCGGGACGCCCTGTGCACCGACGACGCCGACCCGGCGGGAGTGTACTTCGGCAACCGCAACGGCGAGGTGTACGCGTCGGCGGACGACGGCGACAGCTGGCAGCAGCTCGCCTCCCATCTGCCGGACGTGCTCTGCGTACGGGCCGCGGTGATCGGTTGAGCACGCCAACCCGCCGTGCCGCGGGGCCGGTTCACGCGCTGCCCGGCCCCCGGCCGTCCCCGGCCGGGCTCGGACCGCCGCTTGATCGCCACCCCGCGCGCGGCAGTAGGGTGACGGCCGTGGCACCACGACCCTTGCACGAGATCGTCGAACCCGGCTGGGCGAAAGCCCTCGAACCCGTCGCCGGAAGGATCGCCGGGATGGGCGACTTCCTGCGCGCGGAGATCGCCGCCGGGCGCACCTACCTCCCCGCCGGACAGAACGTCCTGCGGGCGTTCCAGCAGCCGTTCGACGACGTACGGGTCCTGATCGTCGGGCAGGACCCGTACCCGACCCCCGGGCACGCGGTGGGGCTGTCGTTCTCGGTGGCGCCCGACGTGCGCCCGCTGCCGGGCAGCCTGATCAACATCTTCCGCGAGCTGAACAGCGACCTGGGACTGCCCCAGCCGTCCAACGGCGATCTGACGCCGTGGACGAAGCAGGGGGTGCTGCTGCTCAACAGGGCGCTGACCACCGCACCGCGCCGGCCGGGCGCCCACCGCGGCAAGGGCTGGGAGGAGGTCACCGAGCAGGCCATACGCGCCCTGGCGGCGCGGGGCAAGCCTCTGGTGTCGATCCTGTGGGGGCGGGACGCCCGCAACCTGCGCCCGCTCCTCGGCGAGCTGCCCTCGGTCGAGTCCGCCCACCCCTCCCCCATGTCGGCCGACCGCGGCTTCTTCGGCTCCCGTCCGTTCAGCCGCGCCAACGACCTGCTGATCGGGCTGGGCGGACAGCCGGTGGACTGGCGCCTGCCGTGACCTCGCGCCAGGGCGCCCGGGACGAGGGGGCGGCGGGCCAGTGGGACGCCGCCGAGGTGTCGGGCTTCCTCGCCGTGGACTCGGGCGGCTCCGGTCTCCGCGTGGTCGTCGGCACGGCCGGACGCGGCCCGCTGGCGCGACGGGACTCCGGCGAGCCGGTGCGCACCGGTGCCCGGGGGATCGACCCTGGGCATCTGATGGCGCAACTGGTGCCCATCCTCAGGGCGCTCACGGAGGAGACGGGGGTCCGGCGCCCGGCCACGGCGGTCGTCGGGGCCGCCGGGTTCGCCACCCTGGGGGACGCGCTGCGGGCCGAGCTGCCCGGCGCCCTGGCGCGGGAGTTCGGCGTGCGGACGGTCGCGCTCGCCGCCGACGCCGTCACCGCCTACGCCGGCGCCCTGGGCGCGCGGCCCGGTGCCGTGGTCGCGGCCGGCACCGGCCTGATCGCGATCGGCACCGATCTGACGGGCTGGCGCCGCGCGGACGGGTGGGGTCATCTGCTCGGCGACTGCGGCAGCGGGGCGTGGATCGGGCGGGCCGGCCTGGAGGCCGCGCTGCGCGCGCACGACGGGCGCGACGGCGGTTCGGCCGCTCTGCTGGCCTGTGCCGTGGAGGAGTTCGGGGCGATGTCCGCCCTTCCCGGCAGGCTCTACCCGCGTTCCGACCGCGCCGCCGTCCTGGCCTCCTTCGCACCCCGGGTCGCCGCCTGCGCCTCGGGCGACCCCGTCGCCGCGGGCATCCTGCGCGCGGCGGCACGGCACATGGCCGAGTCGGCCGCCGCGGTCTGCCCGCCCGTCGGCGAACCCCGGATCGCCCTCACCGGTGGCCTGTTCACGATGGGCGACCCGCTCCTGCTCGCGCTGGAGGAGGAACTGGCCCGGCGGCTGCCGCACGCGCTGCGGGTGCCCGCCCAGGGCGACCCGCTGCACGGTGCGGTTCGGATCGCCGCCGACCTCGCCGGCGGCACCCTCGCCCTGCCGGCCGACGAGATGATGCTGCACGTCACGACACCCCGAGCGGACTGATCCTCGCAATCCGTACGTGCCGGACAAGTACCCCGTGTGCCGCGCGAGTTGTCACCCCGCGTCCCGTTCCGGGCACCGATCGACACGAACCCGTACGTAACTCATCAGACAAAAGGGGACGCATACCGCTCACCTGCACCCTCCCCGAACAGAGGAACCCCGAAAGCCAGTAACATGCGACGCCATGAGCTCCCCCACTGGGCCCGCGTCCGGCCTGCCAGTACGAATGCCGCGCCCCCGCCAGCCCGGACGGCACCGCCGACCGGAACCGTTGGCGGCTCCCGAGGGCGCGCCCGCGCTCGTCCTCGCGGTGCCGGGCACGCCCGGCACCGCCACGCGCAGCCTCGCCGAGGAGGTCGTGAGCATCGCGCGCTCCGAGCTCCCCGGCCTCGACGCGCGGATCGGGTACCTGGACGGGGACGACGCCGACCACCCCTCGCTGCAGTCCGTGCTCTCGCGCACCGCCGAGGAACGCACCGCCCGCTACGAGCAGGCGGTGGCCGCCGGCGTGGAGACCAAGGCGCCCGAGGGCCCCGTCGCCGTCGTGGTGCCGTTGCTGGCCGGCCCGGACAGCGCCCTGCTGCGCCAGGTCCGCCAGGCCGTCATGGAGAGCCGGGTCGCCGCCGAGCTGACCGACGTCCTCGGCCCGCACCCGCTGCTCGCCGAGGCGCTGCACGTGCGGCTGTCCGAGGCGGGCCTGGCCCGCGCCGACCGCGCCCGCCTGTTCACGGTGGCGACCGCCGCCGACGGCATCATCCTCGCCTCCGTGGGCGGCGAGGAGGCCGTGCAGGCCGCCGGGATCACCGGCATGCTGCTCGCCGCACGCCTCGCCGTCCCGGTCATGGCGGCCGCCCTGGACCAGGACGGCTCGATCGCGAACGTCGCCGAGCAGCTGCGTTCCGCCGGTTCCCAGCAGCTGGCCCTGGCGCCGTACCTGATCGGCCCGGAAATCGACGCCGAGCTGGTCGCCGCGGCCGCCGAGGAGGTGGGCTGCGCCGCCGCCGAGGCACTCGGCCCCTACCCGGCCATCGGCAAGCTCGCCCTGGCCAAGTACACGACGGCGCTGGGCATCGCCCCGCAGCAGGCGCAGGGCACCCCGGTGCGCTGAGCGTCCGTGTCACCCGCACGCCCAGGGGCCCGCTCCGCACACCTCGGAGCGGGCCCCTCGCGCCGCCGCGCGGGGGCCGTGAGGGCTCAGCCGAACACCACGCAGGACGCCGCCGGCACGCCGACGGCACCCGCACGGCGCGGCAGACCCGTCCGCGGGTCCACGAGGAACCAGGTCACGTCCCCGGAACGCTCGTTGGCGACGTAGAGGCGGCCGTCGAAGAGGGTCAGGGCGCGCGGCCAGTGACCCCCGCACGGGACGGTTCCCAGCAGTCGCAGCCGCTCCCCGCCTGCCTCCACCGCGAAGACGGACAGGACGTCGTCGCCGCGCGTCGCGGTCCACAGGAAGCGGCCGTCGGGAGCGACGACGACGCCGGAGGGGTAGGCGTCCCCGGCCGGCGCGTCCGGCAGCACCGGCGTCTCGGTCAGCGGCTCCAGCGCACCGGCCACCGGGTCCCAGTGGCAGACGGTGACGGAGGGGGTGAGCTCGTTGACGACGTAGGCGTGCTCGCCGTCGGGATGGAAGGCCATGTGCCGGGGCCCGGAGCCGGGGCGCAGGGCGATCTCCCGATGCAGCCGGAACGCGCCGTCCGTGAGGGTGCACACCCGCACCGAGTCCGTGCCCAGGTCGACGCTGACGGCCCAGCTGCCGGTCGGGTCGGGCTGCACCTGGTGGGCGTGCGGACCGCGCTGGCGTCGCTCGTGCGGGCCGGAACCGGTGTGCCGGAGCACGTCGGAGGGGGCGTGGGCGAGGCGCCCGTCGGAGCGGACGGGGACGGCCGTGACGCTGCCGGAGCCGTAGTTGGCGGTGAGCACATGCCCGTCGAACAGGCTCAGATGGGTGGGACCGCTGCCACCGACCCGCACCGGCGGACCGGTCGGTTCGAGGGTGTCGTCCTTCACCCGGTAGGCGGCCACCGCACCCTCGGCCGTCTCGCTCACCGCGTACAGCGTTCCGCCGTCGGGCGACAGGGCCAGGTAGGACGGGTCACGGAGCTGGCCGGCGCTGCTCAGCACGGTCAGCGCGCCACCGTGCGCGGCCACCGCCGCGGTGACGACGCCGGGCCCGCCCGCGGCCGTGAACGATCCGATGAACGCCCGCTCCGGCCGTCTGTCGCCGTTCGCCACCGCAGTCCCCTCTCGGTCGTGCCGTCCGGGCGACGGTAGCAGCCGGACACGCCAGGTCTAGACCAAGCGGGGTGCGTGCCGTGGCCGATGTGCGCGTCAGGCGCCGACCAGCGGAGGCCGCGAGGGTGCGCAGAGGGGCCCGGCGAGCTCCGCCAGGGCCCGCTCCAGCCCGTGCAGATGGGCGAGCGCGGGCTCCGTCACCGACGACGGCCGGGCGGCCGCCGCCCCCGCCTGCTCGGGACGGTCGGCGGTGAGCGCCTCCACCGCGGCCTCCACCCGCCGGCAGGCGGCGGCCAGGCGGGCGTCGTGGGAGGCCTCGGGGTCGGCGGCGACAGCCACGAGGCCGCGGATCTCCCGGGCGCAGTCGTCGAGCAGGCCGAGCACCCGGCGGGCGCGCCGCTTGCGGCCGAGCGCCGGGCTCAGCGGGTGCACGAGCGGGGCGACGGACAGCCGCACCCGGCCGAGCAGCTGCTCCAGTTCGGTCACGAGCGGTGCCGGGTCGGCGTCCGGAACGCCCGCGAGCCGGGCGGCCGCCTCGGCGGTGCACGCGTGGACGCAGCGCAGGGCGCGCTGGATCCAGACGTCGGTGACGGCGTGCGTGGTCACCGGCAGGACGAGGAGGACCGCCAGCGCCGCGCCGAGCGCACCGACGCCGGTCTCCGCGAGCCGCAGCGCGAGCAGCCCGGGGCTCAGCACGCCGAGGAGGCCGTAGAGCGACTCCGCGAGCAGCGTCACCCAGAGCATCATCCAGGTGTACGACACGGCGGCCGTGTAGAAGATGCCGAACACGCACACCGCGGCGAGGACGGCGGTGGGCACCGCTGCCCCGTGCAGCGGGACGGCGGCAAGGACGCCGAGCCCGATCCCGATCAGCGTGCCGAGGACCCGGCGGAAGCCGCGCACCAGGGTCTCCCCGCGTGAGACGGTGTTGACGAAGATCCACCAGGTGGCGCCGACGGCCCAGTACCAGCGCTCCCCCGACACCAGCTGGCCCACGGCGAGGGCGAAGGTGGAGCCGCCGACCGCCTGCACGGCCTGCCGGGTGGCCACGCGGGCGAGACCGGTACCGCCGGGCGGGGCGGGCACAGCGGCCGGGGGGAGTCCGCGCTCGTAGCACCACAGTCCGAACCGCACGGCTGCCGCGCTGAGCACCGACAGCACGACGGCCGCGGACAGCTCGGGCAGCCGCTCGGCAGTGGCTTGCAGGAACTGCGCCACGAAGAAGGTCATGAACGCGAAGACGCCCAGGCTGTGGCCGCGCGGCCCCCAGCGGCGCGCGTGGACGCCCACGCCCACCACGGCGAGCAGGGCCGCGTCCCGCGCCAAGGGATGGGCGTGCAGCTCCGCGGCGGCGGCCAGGACGGGCAGACCGACGACCGGCAGCAGCGCGGTGGTGACCGCCTGGCCGCGGACCGTGGAGTCGGCGACCGTGAACAGGGCCAGCAACGCGGCGAGCCCGCCGGTGACGGCACCCCGGAGCGAGAAGCCCGCCAGGCCGCAGACGGCGACCGCCGTCCCGATGCCGAGGACGGCCCGGGCGGCGAAGCGCAGTCGCGCCCGCCCCGGGTCCGGAGCCACGAACACCCTCTTCAGCACTGCGCACTGCCCCCTTCGCAACGGCACGAAAAAGGCGCCGCGGGATCCGCAGCGCCATCGACGCCTCCATCACAGCATCACTGCCGGCGATGGCTCAAGTGTGTCGTTCACGGGTGGGCCATTGGCACAGCGACGGACCAGGAAGAGTGGCCGGTGAGAGGCCAATGGAGTGCCGGCCGTGGCCTACCCGAACGCGACCCGTCTGGGCCATTGGTACGGTCGTAGCGATCACGACCGATGAGGAGGCCGGTACCGCCATGGCCGTGGACGAGCTCGACACGCGCATCCTGCGGCTGCTGCTGGAGCGGCCGCGCACGAGCGTGCGCGAGTACGCCCGCATCCTCGGGGTCGCCCGCGGCACGCTCCAGGCGCGGCTCGACCGTCTCGAACGGGACGGCGTGATCACCGGCACCGGCCCGAGCCTCTCCCCGGCCGCCCTGGGGCACCCGGTGCTCGCGTTCGTGCACATCGAGGTCACCCAGGGCCACCTGGACGACGTGGGCGACGCGCTGGCCGGGGTGCCCGAGATCGTCGAGGCGTTCTCCATCACCGGGGGCGGGGACCTGCTGACGCGGGTCGTCGCGCGTGACAACGCCCATCTGGAGGACGTCATCCAGAAGCTCATCAGCCTGCCGGGCGTGGTGCGCACCCGCACGGAGGTGGCGCTGCGCGAGCGCGTCGCGCACCGGTTGCTGCCGCTGGTGGAGTCGGTCGGGCGTACGGCCGGAAGATGACCTGCCCGACGTCCGCGGCGGCGGGCCCGGTCCTGCGGAAGGCCAATCGGCGCACCGGCCGCAGGTGAGCGGCCATCGGCGGACCGGCCGCGGGTGAACGGCCCCGCGCCGGTCGGCGCACCCCACCGGCCGCGGGCGAGCGGTTCCGCCGGTCGGGACACGTCACTGAGCCTCTTGAGGGGCAGGCCTCTCCGGTGGGCGCCCACCGACTCGCCCGGTCAACGGCGCGGCAGCCGGCCGTGCGGGGCGGCGCACGCCGGCGAACCGGCCGAGAGCGGCCTCGCCCGGCGCCGGACCGCCCGCCCGCGGCGCACCGGACTCGCGGGGAGACTCCACCGGCCTTCCGGGGCGGTCACGAACGGCGGCGGGGGCGTCCGCGCCGGCCGGCCCTGGTGGGGTCGGAGCCGCCGCGCGCCTTGCGGCCCGCCGTCCCGCCCGCCGAGGCCTGGCGCCGGGTGTCGGCCGCGTCGGAACGCTTGCGCGCGGTCTCCGGCGCGGCCTGCTGGGTCCGGCTTCGGCCCCGGGTGCTGTTGACCGACCGGCCCCGGACGATGCCGATGAAGTCCTCCACCAGGCCGGTGGTCGCCTCCTCGGGCCACGACAGCGCCACACCGGACTGCGGGGCGTCCGCCACCGGCCGGTAGGTGAGGTCCCTGCGGTGGTGCAGGCGGGCCAGGGACTGGGGGACGACGAGCACTCCCACGCCCGCCGCCACGAGCTCGATCGCGTCCGCCGTGGTGGCGGGGCGCTCGAAGGCGGGCAGGCCGGGTGGCCGCTCCCAGCCGAGGACGTCGTCGAGGGGGTGCAGGACGATCTCGTCGGCGAGGTCGTCCAGCGACACCTCCTCCGCCGCGGTCACCAGGTGGTCCCTGGGCACCACGACCACCGTCGTCTCGGTGTAGAGGGGGATCGCGTGGAAGTACGAACGGTCCACCGGCAGCCGTACGATCCCCGCGTCCGCCTCGCCGCGGCGCAGCACGCCGGAGGCGTCGCCGGCCGTGACCTGCATGAGGTCCAGGGGGACGTCGGGCAGGCGTTCGTTCCAGATCCGCACCCACTTGGCGGGCATCACCCCGGGGACGTACGCCAGCCGGAACGATGGGGATGCTTCCGAGCCTGTCACCCCGCCAGGTTACCCGGCGTGGTCGGACCACCCGCGCGCGGTCGATAGTCTGGACACCATGAAGTCGCACCAGACCGCCCAGACGATGAAGCCCGCCACCGCGGCGAAGAAGCTGGGTGTGTACCTCCCCGCCACCCCCACCGAGTTCCAGGAGGGCGTCGTCTCGCGTGCCGAGCTCGACGAGCTCCAGGCGAATCCGCCCGAGTGGCTTCGGGAGCTGCGACGCAACGGCCCCCACCCCCGCCCGGTGGTCGCGGCCAAGCTGGGCGTCTCCATCGCCGGTCTGGCCCGCGGCGGGGTCACCGAGCCGCTCACCACGGAGCAGATCGAGGACCTGAAGAAGGACGCCCCGGAATGGCTGCAGAAGGAGCGCGCCACCCAGGCCGAGGTCCGCAAGGAGGCGGCGCGCCTGAAGAAGCGCAACGCCGAGCGCGCCGAGCAGGACGGCCGGCAGTCCTGACCGCCGCGGCGGCCGTACACCGGGCCGCAACGCCCTGAGGGTCCGCCCCGCGTTCCCGGTCACCGCTCCCGAGGAGCCACGCGAACCGATCCCGGCGACTGCCGGGCGGGGCGGCCAGGCCCGGCCATGGACAACGCCGCAGAGGGGCGTCTCCGGCATGATCCGCCGGACCCCCTGAGTGCTCCCTTCGCTCTCCTCGCTCCCGGCCTCGCACCCGGGAGCCGGCAACGCCTGCCGCCGCCTCCCGGGCGCGCCCGTGCCCTGGGCGCACCTCCGGCCGTCAGACGGCCACCACGCCGCCGCGTTCCGCGTCACGGTGGATCGGCGCCCCGGACCCGGTCAGCGGCAGACCCGTTCCGCCGCGCCGGGCCGCGACGATCTCCGCGGCGATCGACAGGGCCGTCTCCTCCGGTGTACGGGCGCCGAGGTCCAGGCCGATCGGCGACCGCAGCCGGGCCAGTTCGCGCTCGCCCAGGCCGGCGTCGCGCAGCCGCCGGTCGCGGTCCGCATGGGTGCGGCGGGAACCCATCGCGCCGACGTACGCGACCGGCATCCGCAGGGCGGCCGTCAGCAGGGGGACGTCGAACTTGGCGTCGTGGGTGAGCACGCACAGCACCGTGCGCCCGTCGGTCGCGGTGCGCCGCAGGTAGCGGTGCGGCCAGTCGCACACGACCTCGTCCGCCTCGGGGAACCGGGCCCGCGTGGCGAAGACGGGGCGGGCGTCGCACACGGTCACGTGGTAGCCGAGGAACCTGCCCGCCCGCACGAGGGCGGCGGCGAAGTCGATCGCGCCGAAGACGATCATCCGGGGAGGCGGCAGGCTCGACTCGACGAGCAGCGTGAGGCCGCCGCGGCAGTGCGACCCGTCCGCGGAGAGTTCCACCGTGCCGCTGCGGCCGGCCTCCAGCAGGGCCCGGGACTCGGCCGCCGCCGTCCGGTCCAGCTCCGGATGCCCGCCGAGCCCGCCCTCGTGTCCGCCGTCGGGGCGTACGACCAGGGCATGGCCGAGGAGTTCGGCCGGTCCCCGGGCCACCCGGGCGACGGCCACCGGCTCACCCCGGGCGGCCCTCGACACCGCCGAGCGGAGTACCGCCCGGGCGGGCTCCTCGGCGGGGACGGGCGTCACCAGGATGTCGATGACCCCGCCGCAGGTCAGCCCGACGGCGAAGGCGTCCTCGTCGCTGTAGCCGAACCGTTCGAGGACGGGGGTGCCCTCCTGGAGGGCCTGGAGGCACAGGTCGTACACGGCCCCCTCGACGCAGCCGCCGGAGACCGAGCCGATCGCGGTGCCGTCGCCGGCGACGGCGAGGGCCGCGCCGGGTCCGCGCGGCGCGCTGCCGGAGACGGCCACGACCGTGGCGACGGCGAAGGAGCGGCCCTCCTCCATCCAGCGCCCCAGTTCCGGGGCGAGGTCAAGCATCGCGTCCCTCCGCGGCCGCCGACAGGACCCGGTCGGGGCGGATGGGCAGATTCCGGTGGCGGACGCCGGTCGCGTGCCAGACGGCGTTGGCGATGGCCGCCGCCGCCCCCACGATGCCGATCTCCCCGATGCCCTTGAACCCGACCGGGTCGTCGGGGTCCGGGTCGTCGATCCAGTCGGCCTCGACAAGCGGGACGTCGGCGTGCGTGGCGACGTGGTAGCCGGCGAGGTCGGCGCCGACGTGCCCGCCGGAGGCGGTGTCGCGGACCGCCTCCTCGTGCAGGGCCATGGAGATGCCCCAGGTCATGCCGCCGACGAGCTGGCTTCGTGCCGTGAGCGGATTGACGATCCGGCCCGCGGCGAAGACGCCGAGCATGCGCCGCACGCGCACCTCGCCGGTCGTGACGTCCACGGCCACTTCGGCGAACTGCGCGCCGAACGAGTGCCGTTCGCGCTGTGCCAGGGCGGCGACGGCCGCCGAGGTGTCCGACCGCACCGTGATGCCCCCGGGCGGGACGACGGCGCCCGGGGCGAGCCGTTCCCGCAGTTCGCGGGCGGCGGCCGTCACGGCCCACGCCCAGGAACGGGTGCCCATCGAACCGCCGGCGATCATCGCCGGCCCGAAGTCGCTGTCCCCGATCCGCACCAGGACCCGGTCCGGTGTCGTCGCGAGGGCGTCGGCGGCCACCAGGGTGAGGGCGGTGCGTGCCCCGGTGCCGATGTCGGCGGCAGCGATCCGCACCGTGAAGGTGCCGTCCGCCTCGGCCGTCAGGACCGCCGTCGACGGGCCGGCACCGGCGGGGAAGGAAGCCGCCGCCGTGCCGGTGCCGAGCAGCCACCGCCCGTCGCGCCGCACACCCGGACGGGGGTCCCGCTCGGCCCAGCCGAATCTGCGGGCGCCCTCCCGGAAGCAGTGCAGCAGGTTGCGGCCGGTGAACGGCAGACCCGACACGGGGCCCCGCTCGGGGTCGTTGCGCGCCCGCAGCTCGATCGGGTCGAGGCCGCACTTCCCGGCGAGTTCGTCGAGCGCCGACTCCAGCGCGAACGAACCCGGCGCCTCGCCCGGCGCACGCATCCACGTGGGGGTCGGCACGTCCAGGCGCACCACGCGGTTGGCCGTGTGGTGGGCGTCGGCGTCGTACATCACCCGTGCGACTCCGGCGCTCGGCTCGACGAACTCGTGCACGGTGGAGGTGAGGCTGAGGGAGCGGTGGTCCAGGGCGCGCAGCCGTCCGCCGGCGTCCGCGCCGAGCCGGACACGCTGCGCCGTGGGGCTGCGGTAGCCGGTGAGCGTGAACATCTGGCGCCGGGTCAGCACTACGCGGACGGGCCGCCGGAGGACGGTCGCGGCCATCACGGCGGCCACCTGGTGGGCACGCAGTCCCTTGCTGCCGAAGCCGCCGCCGACGTGCTCGGACCGCACCCGCACCGAGGAGGCGTCCAGCGAGAACATCTTCGCCAGTTCGCCGGCGACCCAGGTGGTGCCCTGGTTGGAGTCGACGACCTCGAGCCGGCCGCCGTCCCAGTGGGCCGTCGCCGCGTGGGGCTCCATCGGGCTGTGGTGTTCCTCCGGGGTGGTGTACTCGGCGTCGACGACCACATCGGACGCGGCGAGCGCGGCGTCGAGGTCGCCCTTGGCGGTCACGGCCGGCATGTGGCCGCCGGCCGTGTGGGCGTCGGGGCGGGTGGCGGCGAACGCGACGTCGTGGGGTTCCTCGTCGTAGTGCACCACCAGTGCCTCGGCGGCCTCCCTGGCCTGTTCGGAGGTCCCGGCGACGACCAGCGCCACGGGCCAGCCCCGGTGGGGCACCCGGTCGTGCTGGAAGACCGCGGCGGTCGGGTCGGGCGGGATGCCCAGCAGGCCCACGAAGTCGGTCTCGACGCGCGGGGCGTTGCCGTGGTGGAGGACGGCCAGCACACCCGGCATGCCGAGGACGGCTTCGGCGCCGATCGAGCGGATGCGGCCCCGGGCGACGGTGGACAGCACCAGCCAGCCGTGCGCGAGACCGGCGAACGGGATCTCCGCCGCGTAGCGAGCCGCTCCGGTGACCTTGTCGCGGCCCTCCACGCGCGTGTGCGCGCTGCCGACGGAGCCCGTGGCCGACGCGGCGCCGGTCGTGCCGGTGGTGGCGGTGGTGGCGGTGGTCATCGGGTGGCCTCCTCGGCGAGTTCGGTCAGCACGGCGACCAGGAGGTTGCGCATCAGGGCGACCTTGTAGCCGTTGCGGGGCAGGGGCGCGGCCGCGGCCAGTTCGGCGTCGGCGGCCGCGGCGAAGGCCGCGGCACCGGCGGACGCCCCGGTCAGTACCCGTTCGGCGGCGCGGGCGCGCCAGGGCCGGGAGGCGACGGCGCCGAGGGCCACGCGGGCCTCCTGGACGACGCCGTCCCGGATGTCGAGCGCGGCGGCGACCGAACCGATCGCGAACGCGTAGGAGGCGCGCTCGCGCACCTTCCGGTAGCGGGAGCGGGCGGCGACGGGGGCGGGCGGCAGGGTGACGCCGGTGATCAGGGCGCCCGGCGGCAGGGCGGTCTCCCGGTGCGGGGTCTCCCCCACGGGCCGGTAGAACTCGGTGAGCGGCACCTCGCCCGGTCCGTCTGCCGTCCGGTACGAGACGACGGCGTCGAAGGCGGTGAGCGCCACGGCCATGTCCGAGGGGTGTACGGCCACGCAGTGCGGGGACGCGCCGAGGACGGCGTGGTTGTGGTGGTCGCCCTCCACGGCGGGACAGCCACTTCCGGGGACGCGCTTGTTGCACGGCTGGGTGACGTCGGTGAAGTAGCCGCAGCGGGTGCGCTGGAGCAGGTTCCCGCCGACCGTGGCCATGTTGCGCAGCTGGCCGGACGCACCGGCCAGGACCGCCTGGGCGAGGGCCGGGTAGCGGCGGCGGACCTCGGGGTGGGCGGCCAGGTCGCTGTTGGTGACGGTGGCGCCGACGCGCAGGCCGCCGTCCGCGGCGGGCTCGACACGGTCCAGGGGCAGGTGGCGTACGTCGACGAGCCGGGCGGGGCGTTCCACGCCGGTCTTCATCAGGTCGACGAGGTTGGTGCCGCCGCCGAGGAACCGCGCGTCCGGGTCGGCGGACAGCAGCGCGAGGGCCCCGGAGACGTCGGCCGCCCGCTGGTAGCCGAACTCCCTCATGCCACCGCCTCCTCGGCCGCCGGCTGCGCGGCGGCCGCCCGGGCGACCGCCTCGACGATGGACACGTAGGCGCCGCAGCGGCACAGGTTGCCGCTCATCCGCTCACGGATCTCCTCGGCGCTCAGGGGTGGCGGTCCCGCCTCGGGCCGGAGGTCGCCGGTGACCGCGCTCGGCCAGCCGGCCGCGTGTTCCTCCAGTACCGCGACGGCCGAACAGATCTGCCCCGGCGTGCAGTAGCCGCACTGGTAGCCGTCGGCGTCGAGGAACGCCTGCTGCACCGGGTGCAGCCGCTCGCCCTCGGCGACGCCCTCGATGGTGGTGATCTCGCATCCCTCGGCCGCCACCGCGAGCTGCAGGCAGGCCACCGCCCGACGCCCGTCGAGCAGGACGGTGCAGGCACCGCACTGGCCCTGGTCGCACCCCTTCTTGGTGCCGGTCAGGTCGAGGCGCTCGCGCAGTGCGTCGAGCAGGGTGGTGCGGTGGTCGACGGACAGCGGGTATGTCTCGCCGTTGATGGTCAAGGTGATGGCGCTGGACGTCGAACGGCCCATTGGTCAGCCTTCTTTCACGTGTCCGGACGTTCCCGGCGGACCGTCCGGCGGACAGGCGAAGCAAGAGACGGGAGATGGCGCTGTACCTGGCGAAGGATGTCGGAAGCGGGCAGGATGCGGGGGCGGGCGTGCCGGGGCGACGGCCCCGGCTGCCCGAGCCGGCCGCGTCCGCCGTATGGTGAAGCCAAAACCGGACAGCTGTCCGTTACGAGAAACCTAACGGACGGCTGTCCGCTCAGCAAGACCGGTCTCGGCCACGAGCCCGCGAGGAGGACGGGTGCAGCAGAAGAGGGACGCGCCCCTGCGCTCGGACGCGCAACGCAACCGCGAGCGCATCCTGGAAGCCGCGCTGGCCGAACTGACCCGCTGCGCGGACGCGCCCCTCAGCGTCATCGCCAAGAGGGCCGGCGTCGGCCAGGGCACGTTCTACCGCAACTTCCCCAACCGCGAGGCGCTGGTCCTCGAGGTGTACCGCTACGAGATGCGGCAGGTGGCCGACAGCGCACGGCCGTTGCTGGAAAGCCGGCAACCGGACCGGGCGCTGCGGGAGTGGATGGACCGCCTGGCCCAGTTCGCCATGGCCAAGGCGGGCCTGGCGGACGCCATCCGCCAGGCCACCCGCGCCCTCGGCGGCCCGGCGAAGCCGGGACACACCCCGGTGCTGTCCGCCGCGGAGCTCCTGCTCCGCGCCAACGAGGAGGCCGGCACCATTCGCCCCGGGGTGACCGCGGAGGACTTCTTTCTCGCCATCGCCGGACTGTGGCAGATCGACCCCCACGGCGACTGGCGGCCGCGGGCCACGCGACTGCTGGACCTGGTCATGGACGGCCTGCGCGCGGGGGCCCCGGGCCGCTGAGGCCCGTCACGCCGGGCGGCGGCCGCCGTGGCGGTGGCTGTCACGGCGGTGGCTGCCGTGGCGGCCGATACCGTCGGCCGCTGTGCCATCCCGCGGCGGCCTCGCCCGTGCCGCGGCCGGCGGGGGCGGACACCGAAGCCGGCGACGGCACCGGGCAGGGACCGGGCGGCACACTCCGGGTCGACCGGGGCCCGGGCGGTCAGCCCAGGAAGCCGAGCCGTACCTGGCGGTCGGGGTTGTCCTTGATGAGGACGACCCTCCGCCTTGCGATGCACCGCATCCGAAACGCATCCAGGCAGATGGAAAGTTCCTCGGTCGGCGGAGACGAGCCCGGCCACCTCGTGGCCGGGCCTCGACGCGTGCGGCTGCCCCGTCCTCTGAGCCCGGATCAGCCGCTCGCATCGTTCTACGGCACGCCATGGGCGGGGGCCGGGGCCGCGGGAGTCGTCGCACGCGGGCGTGAGGCACCGTCCCGGTGGGCCCCGGCCGGGGCGGGGGCCGGTGCCCAGCGTCGTG